>CAZZHN010000009.1:28442-45445 GCA_964654065.1 uncultured Solibacteraceae bacterium | reverse complement strand
GGCACGCCTCCCCACCCCGATTCAATCCCGTCGAATCCGTTGCGCCCCCATTTCTACAAGAAGCACGGTGGGTACTACAACTCCATTCTAGCATCGGCGATAATCAAGAGATGGGAAATCGCAGTGTTCGTCTCTTGATTCTGACGGCTGGCCTCGCCGGCCTGGTATTTTCCATCGCATGGGCCGCCGGTCCCATGACCGAGCTCCAGATTACGGTAAAGACGCCGGGCGGACACCCCATCGACCGCGCCGAGGTCATCGTGCGCTGGAAGGCAAACGCCAAGCACCCGGCCGCGCGATATGGCAAGGCGATCAACACCACCTTCGAAATGCGCACGAACCAGGACGGAATCGCCAAAGTGCCGGCCATTCCTCAGGGCAACATTCTGGTTCAGGTCAACGCCAAGGGATACCAGACCTTCGGCAAAGTCTTCGAGGTGGAAGAAGACGAAAAGACGATTGACGTGGTGCTCGACCCGCCGCAGCAACAGTACTCGGCGCACTGAACCTGATGGCGGACGAAAACAGCCTGATGGCGAGCGACAGCCTGCCCGCCCTTCTGTTTTTTGAGACACCGGAACAGATCTACGCGCGCGTATTCCGCAGCCTGCGTCCGCGCACGCCTCTACCCGACTTGCGCGTCGAGTTCTGCCAGTTCGCCAACGCGGATAGCTCCATTTCGCTCCGCGACGGCTGCCTCCGGGTCCGGATCAGCGACCTGTTTGCAGGCGCTCCGGCCCCGGTGACCGAAGCGCTGGCGTACATCCTGCTCGGCAAACTCTACCGCAAACCGGTGCCGCGCATGTACGCGCACCGCTATCGCCTCTATCTGAACCGGCGCGACGTCCGGCGCCAGGCGGAACTAGTGCGCCAGGTCCGCGGGCGCAAGTTCCTGTCGGGACCCGCCGGACAGCATCATAACCTGGAAGAGATTTTCGAGCGCCTCAATGCGCAGTACTTCGATGGTTTAATGGGCCAGCCGCAACTGGGATGGAGCCGCCGTCCGGCGCGCGGCATGCTCGGGCATTTCGATCCTTCGCACAACGCCATCGTGATCAGCCGCATTTTCGACCGGCCGGAGGCGCCGCTGCTCGCCCTCGAATACGTGCTCTTCCACGAAATGCTGCATTTGCGCTTCCCGGCGAATCACTCCGGAACCCGCCGCTGCGTGCATACGCGCGAATTCCAGGATGCCGAGAAGAGATTCCCGCGGTTCCGTGAGGCCAAGGAACTGTTGAAGCACCTGTAGGCCGGGCGAAGCCCGAAGTGAGGCGTGAATTAGGCGGCTACACCCACCGGCAGGGCGTTGCGCAGGTCCATCTGGACGGCGTCAAACACGCGGACCAGGTTGCGTACGTCCACTGAGCCAAGGCCGAAGCGATACAGGAACAGGCGCGCCCGGGCGGAAACCATTGCCCAGCCGAACATCAACTGATGACGGAGCAGTGTCGAGGCCAGGTCGGGACGATCTTCGCGTGCCTGCACCATCAGCACCTTGAGAGCTACCACCGTTCTGCCGAAGTCGACTTGCAGGCTCTGCAGGTAGCCTTTGAAAATCTGGCAGCGCTGCTGGCGCAGCTTGGCTGCCTTGCGCCCATTAAAGCCAGGCTGCATGCGCAGAAACTCGAGGTCGCTGCCATCCAGTAGCCGCAACATGGGCCGGTAGCGTTCCCCGGAAAGATCCGCAATCCACTCGGCCGTCACAGGCAAACTGCTGTGGCAGAACGCCACTCGCCGGATCACGAGTGCAAGCGCGACTATGAATCCGGTCGCAATCAGTATCGCTATCCCTGCTGCATTTGCCATCTGCAAATATAGTAAGGTCACAGTACGCATAAATCAACCGAAGCGCAGTAATGATAGTACTGATTAACCAAAGTAAGTGATTTAGATCTTGTGCGAAGCACGGATCAATGCCGCGTTCACGGTCTCTAAGTTCCTTAGAATCCGCTCCTCATCGCCGGATCCGAAGACCGGCAGGCGCGCCTGGACGCTCTCGCCGGCCTGGTTCATGAGCAATAACCAGGCGGCCACGCAGAGCAGCGAGGCACAGCTGAGGAAAAGATTGACCTGGGCGGAAAGGTTAATGCCCCAGATTGCATGCAGCAGGAGTCCGAGCGCGCCGGTCAGAAAGTATAAAGAAAAGACCGTCGCGTGCACCGCCACGTTGCGGCTTAATGGGATGGGAAACTGGCTGAGGAACAGCAGCAGGAGCAGAATAAAGACTACCAGGCTGAAATCGATGCCGCGCTCCAGCGCGTACTCGTATCCCAGGTACTTAGAGGATTGGGGCATCGCCGGCGTAAAGTGAGGCAGCAATGCCAGCACGGAAACCACTACCGATATAGCGGTTGCCGCGTACATTGCCCAGCGGCCCATGGTTTCCAGACCGCGGTATCTCTCCAGGATCAACCGGTACAGTTCCGCCACTACCAGAACGTAAAAGATGACGAATACCGGCTCTGTGATCAACCATAGCCAGTAATATGTCCGCGATGCGGTGCTGACCATCAGCGGCCAGACGAAATTCGGCACTCGCAGGACGAAATAGGTAAAAAAGATGGGATATTTCCGCCAGAGTCCGTTGCGGTAAAGATTGGCGACGGTAAGGGCCGATCCGAGCAGCAGCAGTTTCGAGACGAGTTGCTGGATGGCGGGAGTCGGCATCTCTCTGCTGGCTCAAGACGACTCCAGGCTGAGTCGTCTTGAGCTGCTGCCCACTAGACTACCTCCGAGGTGCTATTTCACCCAGGAACAAGGGTTGCAGGTCGGGAGGGGGTTTTCTACCTTCTTGCTTGTCGTTTTCGCAGTGGCGATGAAGGACAACGCTAGAACGGCCAACAGGGCGACTTTTTTCATGGTTTGGAGGTCCTTTCGTAGTACTAAACCAGTACTATACTAGGCGGAACTGTACCGTCGTAAGGTGATTTTCTTAGATTATTTCCGCTGGCGGAACACTAAGGTAAGCGTGGGAAATGTTATCGGAATAGAGGCTTTGTCAGGAACATCCCTCCGTGTAAACTGAGGGGGCAACCAGAGAAAGATGACGGGTCCTCAAACATGCCGCGAATCAGGGCCAGGCCTGGCGACCGAGTCTCTGCGCCGGATCCTCGCGACGATTCCCACTCTCTTCGGACAACTGGTGTATCTGGCTTCACTTCACGATTCGACGACAGGGCATTACTCGCACCCGCACCTGTCCTTGTTCATGGCCAATGGCGATCTCAGCCGAACCGTCTCGCGATACCATCACCGCGTTTTCTCGCAGTGGCTTGCGTTTAGCCTGGCGGATCAGAAAAGCGATTTGGGCGAGTACCTGCTTTCCAGTGACGGGCCCCGCTATGCCAGCTACTACCACAGCCTGGTGCCGGTTGCCGCGGGGGATGTAGAACGCATGCTCTACCTCACGGACCTGGAGACGCTGATGGAGTTGCTCCGTGTCGAACGGGACGCCGTCTTTTCGATTGCAGCAGCATCGCCAGTCCAACGACCCGCCCAATAACGTCCACTTCTCGCGGATATTCGAAAACCGCAGCTGCCTGCTGCGAAGCCGGATGCGGTTGCACGATCAATCGCTGCCCGGACAGGGTACACCACCCGCAAAGGCAGCCCTCGCGCGATTCCAGAAAGTAAATCGGCCGCTCCTGTTCATCGCCCCAGCCACCACTCTGAATCTTGCGGTGCCGGTCGTCAATTGCGACCAGCGATCCAGGGTGCAGGATCGGATACATCGACCAATCCTCCAGGCCGATCAGCCCATATCGGTATTCCCGCACGTGCAGTCCATTCAGGAAACTTAACGGTATTTTCCCGAAACGGCGGATAAATCCGCTTAAGAAAGTGGTCCGGTTCCAGTCCACCACCTCGCCCGACGGCTCGGGAACAGTCACCTCAGGCCCTACTGCGAATTCTGCCAGGTGTGTGCGATCCAGCCCTATGCGCAAGGCGTCCGCCGCTAGGGCTGCGGCCGGTATTCCATACCATTGCAGCACTTCGTCCAGCTTCAACCGGTAGATGGCGCAAAGCGTATAAAGGCGGAAAATGTTGGGCACCGTGCCCTTGTTTTCAATGTCCGCCAGCCGGCTTAATGCAAGGGAAAACTCGGCGTTGCCGTGACGCCTGGCAATCTCCCGGCTCGCGCTCACCACTTCCCGATAGGTGAGCTTCAGATGTTCTCGGGCCCGCTTCAGCCGCTCTCCGCCGCGCTCCATGATATGATCCTGGCTGGACGCCGGATGGCTTGTCCAGCGCCCAAGAGTATATCGTGGCTGCTTTCATCCGACAACCGAATTCTGACCGTTTTTGTTCCAAAAATGGAACTGCGGCCTTTCCAAGAGTAATGCTGTGAAAATCATCGTAGGCATTTCCGGCGCCAGCGGTTCACTTTATGGCGTCCGGTTGCTGGAACGGTTGCGAGCCACGAAAAGTGTGGAATCGCACCTCATATGGACAAGGTCGGGCGAGAAGACCATATTCCTCGAAATGGGTAAGCCGCTTGGCGAAATCCGCTCTATGGCGGACTATTCCTATTCGCCGGAGGACATCTCCGCGCGGCTGGCCAGCGGTTCCTACCCGGTCGACGCCATGGTGATCGCACCTTGCTCCATCCACACCATGTCCGCGATCGCCCACGGCATCACTTCCAATCTATTAACCCGCGCCGCCGATGTGACGCTGAAGGAAAGGCGCAAACTGATTCTCATGGTGCGTGAGTCTCCATTCCATCTCGGCCACCTTCGCAGCATGACGGCACTGGCGGAGATGGGGGCCATCATTGCGCCACCCATCCCGGGTTTCTACCATCATCCGCAAAGCGTCCTGGAGCTGGTGGATCACAGCCTGGACCGGGTGCTGGACCTGCTCGGCTTGCCCGATGCCGCCATCCAGCGCTGGGAGGGCCCCGATCGATGAAGAGCCGCGCCCAGCGTCCCCCGCGTGCCGTGGCCTTTCAGGGCGAGCGCGGCGCGTTCAGCGAACAAGCGGCCCGCCAGCTGCTGGGACCGTCCACCGCCGTTCTGCCGTGCGCTCGTTTTGAAGACGTCTTTCGCAGTCTCAAGCAGGGCCGCGTGGCCGGCGCCGTGGTGCCGATCGAGAATACGCTGGCCGGATCGGTTCACGAGAACTACGATCACTTGCAGCACTTCGAATTGCCGATCGTGGCCGAAACCAGCGTGCGCATTGTGCACAACCTGATCGCTCCTAAAGGCGTCACTTTCAGGCGGATTAAGCGGGTATTCTCCCACCCGGTAGCCCTGAATCAATGTCTGGATTTCTTCCTGGCCAACCCGCAAATCGAGCGAATTCCCTTCTACGATACCGCGGGTAGCGCGAAAATGATTGTGGAGCAAGGACTTACTGACGCGGGCGCAATCGCATCCGCGGTCGCGGCGGAGATTTATGGTGCGCGCATTCTGCGCAAATCCATTGAAAGTGACCGGCAGAATTTCACCCGGTTCTTCCTCCTGCGCGACGCTGCATTCGCCCAACGGAATCCCCAGCGGGTGCCACCCGGAACTGTCTGGAAGACCTCGCTGGTATTCAGTACCCGCAATATCCCGGGAGCGTTGTTTCGCGCCCTGAGCGCCTTCGCTTTGCGCGACCTGAATCTCACCAAGATCGAATCCCGCCCGCTGCGCGGCAAACCTTACGAATATCTGTTCTATCTGGATTTCCTCGGCCACGTGGACCACCCCAACTCCCGCAACGCGATCCGGCACCTGGAAGAGATCGCCGATTTTCTGCGCGTTCTCGGGTGTTATCCCAAAGGCGCCTGACTCTGGCAGCCGAAGCGCTGGGCGCTACACTGAAGGCCATGGCTGACCCGACTGCTGCGCCGCTCGACGATATTCCCGTGCTCGCAGTGCGCGATGTGATCCTGTATCCCGGCGCCATGTTGCCCATAACGGTCGGCCGCCCCAGTTCCGTAGCGCTGGTGCAGAGCCTGGGCGAAAACCGCGCCCTGGCGATCGTTTCGCAGCTTGACCCGCGTATCGATGCGCCGGAGCCGAAAGACCTGTTTGAGATCGGCACCCTTTGCGTGATGCATAAGGCCATCCGCGTGCCCCGCGAAAACCTGCTCCTGTTCTGCGAAGGCACTACGCGAATCCGCATCCGTGAGTTCACCGCCACCGAGCCCTTCCTGCGGGCCCACATCGAAAAGCTGGACGAATCGGATCCGCCCATCACGCCGGAGGTGGAGGCGTTGCGCCAGAACGTGGTGAGCCTCTTTCAGCAGATCGTTTCCGCCTCGCCGAACCTCTCGGACGATCTCTCTGCGAGCGCCGCGCAAATCGTCGAGCCGGCCCGGCTGGCCGATTTCGTGGCCGGCAATCTGCCTGCGCTGGTACACCTGGAACGGCAGAAACTGCTGGAGGAGACCGACGGCCTGGCTCGCCTGAACCAGGTTCTGGTCCACCTCACGCGCGAACTGGAGCTGGTCGAGCTCCGCGGCCGCATCCAATCACAGGTGCAGGGGCAGCTTTCGCAAAGCCAGCGCGAGTTTTATCTCCGGGAGCAGCTCAAGGCGATCCAGAAGGAGCTTGGCGAGAGCGAAGGCGGCGCCGGCGATATCGAAGGGCTTCGCGCCAAGCTGGAAGCCGCGGGCATGCCGCCCGAGGTGAAAACCGAAGCCCTTCGCGAATTCGACCGCCTGGCGCGGCTTTCCACGGCCTCGCCCGAGTACGGTGTCACCCGGACCTATGTCGAATGGATGGCGGCACTCCCCTGGAGCGTTTCTTCCGGCGCGCCGGTCGACGTCAGTCGCGCCGCTGCAATCCTCGACGAAGATCATTACGATCTGGAAAAAGTGAAGGACCGTATCCTGGACTATCTCGCCGTGCTCCAGCTTCGCCCGGTCTTGAAGGGACCAATCCTGTGCTTCGTCGGCCCCCCTGGGGTAGGCAAGACATCACTCGGAAAATCGATCGCCCGCGCCCTTGGCCGCAAATTCGCGCGCATCTCGATGGGCGGGATGCACGACGAGGCCGAAATCCGCGGCCACCGCCGTACCTATATAGGCGCGATGCCCGGCCAAGTTATCCAGGCGCTCCGCCGGGCCGCCGCCAACGACCCGGTTTTCATGCTCGATGAGGTCGACAAACTGGGACGCGATTTCCGCGGCGATCCTGCTTCCGCTCTGCTTGAGGTGCTGGACCCCGAACAGAATTCCACATTCCGCGACAATTACCTGGACGTCCCCTTCGACCTCTCCAAGGTTTTGTTCATCACCACCGCCAACGTACTGGACCCCGTGCCCGACGCGCTGCGCGACAGGATGGAGATCATTTCGCTCGAAGGCTATACCGAGCAGGAAAAGGTGGTCATCGCCTTTCGCTACCTGATCCCGCGCCAGATCACAGAGAACGGACTGGCAGCCGAAGACATCCAGTTCTCTGAGGAGTCCGTCCGCTTCCTGGTCCGCCGCTACACGCGCGAGGCCGGCGTGCGCAGCCTGGAGCGGCAACTGGGATCCATCTGCCGCAAGCAGGCGCGCCGCATCGCCGAGGGCCGCAAGGAGAAAATCGACGTCACTCCGCAGGTCGTCGAGTCCGATCTGGGCGCCCCGCGCTTTCGCACCGATACCGAGGTCGCTGAGCGCACGCGGCGGCCCGGCGTCGCCGTCGGCCTTGCATGGACCCCAGTCGGGGGCGACATTCTTTTTGTCGAAGCCGGCCGCATGCCGGGGGGAGGGAAAGGGCTCATCATGACCGGCCAATTGGGACCCGTGATGCAGGAGTCCGTGCAGGCCGCCCTTACCTGGGTACGCGGCGCGGCCACGCAGTACGGCATCGAGCCCGAGCTTTTCAAGTCGATCGATATCCATATTCACGTACCCGCCGGCGCCATTCCGAAAGACGGCCCGTCCGCCGGCATCACCATGGCGTCGGCGCTGGTCTCGATGCTTACCGAGCGCCGCGTGCGCCCCAACCTCGCCATGACCGGCGAAATCACCCTCACCGGCCAGGTGCTTCCTGTTGGCGGCATCAAAGAGAAGGTGCTGGCCGCCAAGCGCGGCGGCGTCCGCGAGGTCATCATGCCGGCGGAGAACGAAGTCAATGTTCGCGAAGACCTGAAGACGGAGCACATCGCCGACATGACGATCCACTATGTCAATTCCATGCACGAGGTGATCGAACTGGCGCTCGAAGTGGCGTGAGTGGCCGGTCCGAGGTAATCTGGTTTGGTGCTTGGAGCGCCATCCCGGCGGGAGGCTCCGAGCGCACGCACCCGATACTTACCGCCAGAATGGCGGCTGCTCTTATGAAAAAGCGAACCAAGCTCTGCCTGATTTCCGCCTCGCTGCTAACTGCCCTGGCTCTCCTCGGTGCGACGCCGCCGCCGCTGCGGGCTCAAGCGTCACCACAGGCCGCGCCGCCTGCCGCTCCGTCGGGAGCGCCGGCCGCTTCTGCCTACGAAGGTAAGGCCATCACCGAGTACTCTCCGGGAAAGGAGGCCTATCAAAAGGCGGTCGATTACTCCAGTGCACACGAGCGGCATTATTTTCTCGGCTTCTTATACGGCCTGGTGGTCCTGGTTGTGGTGCTGCGCGGACGCATTGCCCCCAGGTATCGCGATTGGGCGGAGCGCGACTCGAAGCGGCGGTTGGGCCAGGTTCTGATCTTTGGGCCCTTGCTGTTCCTCACACTGGCCGTCCTCGGCCTGCCCACGGACGCCTGGGACCATTCGCTGGAGCGCAGCTTCGGCCTGTCCGTGCAAGGCTGGGCATCGTGGTTCACGGATTGGATCACCAACCAGATCGTTCTGCTGATCGTCGGGACTCTCCTCGTCTGGATCCTTTACGGCGTCATTCGCCGCAGCCCGCGCCGCTGGTGGCTTTACTTCTGGATGGCTTCCATCCCTGTGCTATTGGCGCTCTTCTTTGTCCAGCCGCTGGTGATCGATCCTCTCTTTTACCAGTTCAAGCCGCTGCAGACCACCGAACCGGCGCTCGCCGCAGAAATATCGCGCGTGGTCCAGCATGGCGGAATGAATATCCCGCCCGAACGCATGTTCGAGATGAACGCCAGCTCCAAGACGACCGGGCTCAACGCCTACGTCACCGGCTTCGGTTCCTCCAAGCGCGCTGTCATCTGGGATACCACCATTCAGAAGGCCACAACACCTGAGGTGCTCTTCGTTTTCGGGCACGAGATGGGACACTACGTTCTGCACCACATCCCGAAGGAAATCTGCATTGACGCCGGCATTTTACTGGTCCTGGCTTTCCTGGCCTCTCGCATGGCGGCGCGGATGGTGGCTCGCCGGGGAGAACGCTGGACCGTGCACAGTGTCGACGACTGGGCCTCGCTGCCGGCATTGATTCTCATATTCACCGTGCTTGGCTTTCTCGCCACTCCTGCTTTCAATGCGGTCAGCCGTCACTTCGAGCACGAGGCCGATCGCTACGGGCTGGAGGTGATCCACGGAATCGTGCCGGATGCCAACCAGGTGGCCGCGCATTATTTCGAAAAGAGCGGCGAGATCAACCTCTCCGATCCAAAGCCGGGAACGATTGAGAAACTCTGGATGTTCGATCATCCGACGCGGCCCGAGCGCGTTCACTTTGTGGCTACCTACGATCCCTGGTCTCACGGCGAAGCACCCGAATACGTCCGCTAGCCGGAGGCTACGGGCCCTGGCGTAGACTCGCAGAAATCATCCGGCCGCTCAATCCAAACCAGCGGCATTTCCGTAACTCCTAATGAATTGGAGTTGGGGCAAGGGCTGCCTTGGCCTGGGGCGCGCACCTTCCGGCGTGACGAACCGCCAGCTGCATCACCCGCCTTGACGCGCATTTTGGGAGTGAGGAGAGGATCATGAGACTTCTGACGACATTACGGGGACGTGTGCTCGCGCTGCTGGCCGCGTCCCTTGCGATTCAACCGGCAACGCTTCTCGCGGCCAGCCACCGCGAAGCGCCCATTACGGCACTGGACCAGAAGGCCGATATCACCGACTGGTATACCTTCGTGAGCCCGGAACACCCGGACCGCGTGGTGATGATTCTGAACGTCGATCCATTCCTGGAGCCTTCCAACGGCCCCAACTATTTTCCGTTCGATCCAGGCATCCTCTATGAGATGAAGGTCGACAACAACCACGACGGCGTTCCCGACATCACGTTCCAGTTCCGGTTTCAGACCCAGTACACCCTGCCCGGCGTATTCACCGGCTACGTCGGCAACCTTGCCGGCATTCCGCCGATCACGTCGTTGTCCGGCGCAGGCGCGGCCGGCTTGAACATCTCGCAGACCTACACCGTCACCATGGTCACGCCTTACGAAACGGTGGACCTGAACAATGGCACGACGCTTTATGCAGTGCCGACCAATGTCGGAACACGCACCATGCCGAACTACACCGGACTTCGTTCCCAAGGCATCTACACCTTGGCTAACGGCATGCGGGTGTTCGCCGGCACGGTGTCAGACCCGTTCTTCGTCGACCTGGGTGCAGCGTTTGATTCGCTGAATTTCCGTAAGTCGGCCGGAGGCGGTGTGCTGAGCGCGGCGGTGGACGCTGACGACCACAGTAACTATGCGCCCAACGCGGTCGCTGGCTTCAACGTCAACTCGATTGCGATTGAGGTTCCGATCACGATGTTGACCTCGGACGGCGCGGTGCATCCGGCCACCGCCAAGGAAGCCGTCATCGGCACCTACGCCACCACCTCGCGGCAGAGCACGGGCGTGCTGCGGCATGGCCATTCCGGCGGCTACGGGGCCTGGACGCAGGTGCAGCGCATGGGCAATCCGTTGATCAACGAGCTGATCATCGGCACCGGATCCAAGGATAAATTCAGCACGGACGATCCGATCAACGACGCGCAGTTTGCCGACTTCTTCCTCAATCCGCTGCTGGCGCAGATTTTCTCGAGTATCGGCATCCCGGTTCCACCGGCGCCGCGTACTGACCTGCTGCCGCTAGTGCAATACATTGCGCCGATTTGCCCCGGTTGCGGAGGGCCCGATGCAGGACCCATCGCCGATCTGCTGCGGCTCAACACTGGAATCACGCCCACCAATGCCGGCTTCCAGAAGCGGCTCGGATTCCTGGTCGGCGACAACGGCTTCCCGAATGGCAGGCGCCCGGTGGACGACGTCATCGACATCGCGGCACGCTGTGTCGGCGGAATCCTGCTCGACGCCAAGACGTATGGAACGCCCATCGGCGACGGCGTCAACATGAGCAGTTCCCCGCTGCAATACACGTTTCCGTTCGTGGGCCCGGCCTATGACGGGCGCGACAGTGCGCATGCCGGACCGGGCCAGGCCGGCTGCATCAACCAACCCAACGGGCTCTGCCCCGTGAACTAGACGGCGCACGCGCGGCTCCGAATCTAAGTCGGAGCCGCGCGCGTCAGCAAACGGTTGCGTTGCTGAACCCGGTTGCGACGCATAACAGGAAGGACTGGTCACTTATGAATGCGTGGCTCGCCGTATTTCTTGCCGTGTCACCACTGTCCGCCACCACGCCGGCGGAGTCTGCACTCGCGCAGGCTCAGGCACTGGTCTCTCGCGAACCCGGGCAATCCGCAGGCTACAACGCCCTGGCCCTGGCCGCGGCGCGCCGCGGGGTCGAGACCGCGGACGCCAGGTTTTATCAAATGGCCGACGAGGCGTTGCGCCAATCGTTCGCCGCGGAAGCAGACAATTTTGAAGGCCGGAAGTCCGAAGTCTGTCTGCTCTTGGCCCGGCACGAATACGCCCAAGCCGCCGAGAGCGCAGCTCGGCTGAATCGCCAGGTTCCAGACGATGTTGCCGTCTACGGCTGCCTGGTCGACGCCCATGCAGGCCTGGGTAATTACCCCGAAGCGATCAGCGCCGCGCAGTGGATGCTGAAGCTGCGTGCCGGCAACCCGCCAGGTCTCGAGCGCGCCGGCCGTCTGCGCGAGGTATCCGGCGATCTGGCCGGTGCCCTGGAGGCGACGGGGATGGCGTATGATGCGACACCAGCCTCCGACATTGAGAGCCGGGCGCGCCTGTTAACCCGCATGGCACATCTGAATCTGGCGGCCGGCGATCCGGCCGAGTCGGAGAGGTTCGCCCACACTGCCCTGGGTCTGATCTCCGGAAATTCAGCCGCGCTGGGCGCGCTGGGCGAGGTGCGCATGGTTCAGAAGCGGTATGACGAGGCCGCCGGCCTCTTTCGCCGGCAGCACGACGCCGCGCCGCGCCCCCAGGAGCTTTTTGCGCTGGCGAAAGCGCTCGCAGCCGCCGGCCGGTCCGGCGAGGCCGTCGAGATCTTCGCGGCGTTCGAGCGCGAGGCGTCGGCCGTTTCCGGGCAGGCCGATAACGCCAACCAGGAACTCGTTGCCTATTACCTGGATCAGGCGAAAGCGCCGTTGAAAGCGCTGGCGGTTGCCCGCCTCGAAATCGCCCGCCGCCATGACATTTTCACCCTGGATTGCTTCGCGCGAGCCCTGAACGCGACCGGTGATTCGACCGCCGCGCGTGCCCAGATGGCCAAGGCTCTCGCGGTTGGCACCGCGGATCCGGAGATTCTCCGGCACGGACGCGAGATCGGCGTCGGCCCGAGCGTCGCCGCGGCACGTTAAGCAGCAATTCCCGCGGGTCGGGCATGCTTCCACTTGCCCAGTTGTCCTACGGATTCTCGGCGATCAGTTTAGCGATTTCCGAACTCGGTCCCACCGGTTCCACGAAAACAATCTGTTTGGGGTTCAGGTACATTCGATCCGGATTGTGCGATTCCCGTCCGCGCTTAACCAGAATCTGTGTGGTCCGGCCGGTCTCCGCGTCGGTGTGCGGCAGGATGTAGTAGACGTTTCTGAGCACGGGCTGGGGAGTGCCGTAACCTTCCAGCTTGCCGTAAAAAACCGCCCGGTTGACCAGCACCACCGTTTGAAACGGCGTCGAAAAGGCGGTTGGCCGTCGATCCTCGAGATAATGAGCGGCGCTGTACCCAGCCGCCGCGCCCACGGCCAACAGGAACAAACTCAGGACGATCGTCCGGAAGATGCGCATCGTTTTGTCCTGCAACGATTCTCCGCTGCGGGCTGACCGCTTGTCTACTGCCGCATTTCCGTGCCCTGCTAGAATGTTCCGATGCATCCCGGCGTGGAGGTCTGGATCTGCAGTCTGGAAGCAGCCGCGGAGCTAGCCGCCGAATACCGGCCGCTGCTTTCCTCGGACGAAGCGGAGCGCGCCGGGCGGTTCAAGGTGGACCGTTTGCGCGATGCCTACGCCCTGGGGCGAGGCGTGACCCGCTCCATACTGGCGCAGCGCCTCAAGACCGATCCCCGCGCCATCCGCTTCCAATACTCCACCTACGGGAAGCCTTCGCTAGAGGGCGACCAGAGATTGCATTTCAATGTTTCGCACTCCGGTTCCCTGCTGGTCTGCGCACTCACGGAAGTGGCGCCCATCGGAGTGGATCTAGAGCACGTGCGGCCGATGCGCGATGCCCGCAACATCGCGTCGCGGTTTTTCTCCACTGCCGAAGCGGAACGCGTGCGGTCGGCAACGCCGGAATCGATCGACGCCCTGTTCTTCGAAATCTGGACTCGGAAGGAAGCCTTCCTCAAAGCGACCGGCGCAGGCTTCAGCCGCGCCCTTGGTAGTTTCACCGTCAGCAGCGGTCCCGGCAACCCGGCCAGGTTCGAACGCATCGGGGATCCGGACGACGATCCCGCACAGTGGAGCCTGCGCGCATTCGAGCCGGTCGAGGCCTACGTAGGCGCCGTTGCCGCGCGGGCGTCCATCGGCGAGGTGACGCTGCGTTGGTGGGGCAGACCCCCTGGTCTGCGCGGGACGCCCTCGTCCCGCTCCTCGGATTGAGATGTTGGACCCTGCCATCGACACCACGGGCCGACGAGGGCGTCGGCCGCAGACCAGGGGGTCCGCCCCACCAGCGCCAACAGAAGGGCCGCCGGAACGCGGCTTGAGGATTCTGCCGGCCAGCCAGCCTAGAACTCGCTCGGTTAATGTCCGATCAGCGCTCAAGCGCCTCCACACCCTGTTCACCGCGTCTCGACGGTGAAGGCGTTGCCCCGGCAGGCATTCACTTCGACGCTCACCGCGGTCCTGGGATCGGCGCCGGGTGGCAGCTTGAAAGTGATCATGTTCGGCGAGCGGTAGACAATCTCGGCAGAGCGCCCGTTGAGCCACACTTGGGCCGTGTCCGTACTCGAGCCAAAGTTCACTCCATAGGCCGAAATGAGCCGATCGCGGGCGAAAGGAGGAGGCCGGTTGGTGGCGGAGTCTACGATTCCCTGTGGAGAAATGGTCGGCGGCTGCAGCCGGACGAATGCCTCCTCGGCCACTTTCACGGTGGGAGGCAGCGCAGAAGCGAGCAGTCCGAAAGCGGCCACGGCAGGAACGACGGCCAGCGCGGCGATCCAGGGTTTGGGCACGCCGAACAAGAGAAGAACAACCGTCAGAAGCGTGATCGCCCGTCCCAGCCAGACGTCCCATGACGCGGTGAATTTTAGTGCGAAATGCCGCTGGCCGGAGCGGCTGCGTATCAGGAGAAAGCCGATGGGGTCGCTCGCCGTCGTCGCGCCCGAAGCCTGCCAGCCGCGGTCGTCATTGATCTTGACGAGGACTGCCTCGTCCGCAGCGAGTTCGGCATCGACCACGGCGCTGTCGGGGCCGTTCCAGTGGATCGAGGCGGGCCGCGTGCCGGCGGCCCAGGCTGCGTACGCCGCGAGAAAGGCGGCATCGCTGGTTGCAGTGAGCCGCGGCAGCCGGTACATGGCGGGAAGGTTCACCACAACGGCGCTGTGCCCGTCGAAGCCAGGGGCATCGTAGATGGTATCGCCGGCGCCGTTGTCCCATGCTACCGGGAGGACCGCGAACTTTTCCGGCCGAGAGAACCAGTGGTAATACTCGCGCGAACGGGCGCCGTTCACGACCAGGTATCGAACGTTCAGGGCGCGAAGCCAGAGTTCCGCGATACGTTCCGAATCGGACCCGCATCCAAACGCGACTTGTCGCTGCGCCGCGAAAATCAGATAGTTCGAAACATCCTGGCCGGGGCCACCGACCTGCACTGCGTCCGACCAGATCGGGAGCTCCGATTCGAGCTCCCCCGACGCCATTGTGCGCCCGGCCCCTGGGTGCTGGTTCAACCACCCGGCTACCCGATAGCCGAGGATATCGGCGCGATTCATGTTCCGCGGCTGCACGTTCCATGCCTGGCGGACAAAGCCCGCTGCCGCCGGCGCGCCGGCGCCAAGGATGGACAGAGCCGCAACCGCCATGGCCACGCGCCATTTTCGAAGCAGCCAGACGATGCCGGCGAGTGCCATTACCAGGGACGCGTTGAATTCCAGCATGTAGCGATGCGCAAACGGTACCAGAGAATTGCCGGCGAGCGTGAAGGAGACCACCAGCGTACCTGCAATGGCCAGCCAAGCCAGCAGGAACGCCGGCTCCGCCGCAATTCTTCGCCAAAACGCGGCACCCAACATAATGGCTGCCGTGATCAGGATCATCCAAACGGTTCGATTCCATGACGCCGGCGGAATCATGTGGCGAAAGATCACCCGATTGCCCAGCGTGACCGCGGACATGTAACCGGGAGTGAGGGAGAACGCGGCCAGCCCATAACCTACACCGAGACCGAAGACCGCCAGCCCCGCCTGGACATACCCGCGATCGCGCGTTTTAGCGACTGCCAGGGCGGCAAGCACAATTCCCAGGCCGAACATGCCGGGCCAGCTGGTCAGGCAGACGCACGCGGTCATCACGCCCGCGAGCGTCCAGCGACCTCGCCAAGCCGCGGCCACGGCCAGCAGCGCAAAGAAAAACGCGAGTGCGTGCGCGCTCTCCTCGTACCCTATCAGCGCGACAAAACCGTACGGCGCATTGCCATAAGCCTTCGCCAGGACCCGCCACGAATCCAGGAAATAATTGGCCGGGGAAGGATACAGGCTGTATAGTATGGCCGCCAGCGCGGCTGGAATTCGCGCGCGGAAGAGCGCCCGCCCGAGTACATATATCGCTACCGGGATGGACACATACACCGCGGCCGCGAACTGATGATAGGCATGACCCAGCGACGCCGCAGGCCAGTGGGACAGAAGAAACTGAAAGAGCGGCGGATACAGATAACGCAACGGCGCGCCACCGTAGACGAGCGGGTTCCAGCTTCCCTGCACGTCGCGAAACAAACGCGCGTACATCATGTAGAAATAGCTGTTGCCCCACGGCCGGTCGTTGAATCCGAGGTGAACATACGGGCCAAGAATGGCGAGATTGCCAAGCGCGACCGCTACGGCAATCGATGAGTCCGTAAGCAGGCTCCTTTTTTGTAAGAGAAGATCGGACTTCGCTCTTGCCCAACCTCGATAAACGTCGCGAAACCAGCTGGAAAACCCTTTCATTGAGTGGGCGCTCTCCAATTATCCAATGGTACAGGTGTGATGGAGCAGGCGCTCCAGGGATGGACGACGCATAGGCTTGCTCGGCAAGAAAAGCCGAGATGACTCTACCGGCTCTGCAGGCTTGACAGCCTGGCTTGCAAGCCTGCGCCAAAGGCCCGAAAGTGAACAGTGCTGGGCTCCCCAGAAACCCGTTTTGCAAGGGGTTGATTTGGCCGGCTTTAGGAATCTTATGCGAAATCGCCAAGACTGGCTCTGCTGACCGCTCGCCAAACCGGCCCGACACCGGCGGCAAGACCACCGGCGCTACGTCGCTGAGGGCCAAGGCCGCGCTCCAGCGCGGTCGAGAATCGGCTGGGTGAAGGTGATATTCTAAGGGCTCAGCGCATCCTTGTGGAACATCGTGTCGTCAAGGACCGATTTCTATCGATACGCACAGGATGACAGCGACTTGCTTCCAGTGTCGCCAGGTGATCGGTTCATCGGGCAAGTCACGAACCGCACCAAGCGAGTCCCGGCAGGCTGGGATATTACTTAGGCTCCATGGTCTACGAATCGCTCTCTGTTGTCGTTCCGGTCTACAACTCGGAAGAAAGCCTTCCGATCCTCCTGGAGCGCCTCGCGTCGTTGCTTCCCACGCTTGCCGGCCGTTTCGAAGTGA
>CAZZHN010000009.1:0-28432 GCA_964654065.1 uncultured Solibacteraceae bacterium | reverse complement strand
GATGCCAGCCACGATCGGAGCGGGGCTGTTATTGACCGAGCCTGCAGCGAATTCGATTGGGTCGTGGGGATTCATTTAATGCGCAATTTTGGCCAGCACAACGCACTCCTGGCGGGAATCCGGAAAGCAAGATTCGACACGATCGTTACCATGGATGACGATCTTCAGCACCCCCCGGAGGAGATCCCAAGACTGCTCGACGAGCTTGCTAGAGGCTTCGATGTTGTGTACGGCTTTCCGAGGCAGGAGAGCCACGGGTTATGGCGGCACCTGGCCTCCCGGATAACCAAACTAACTCTGCGCGCCGCAATGGGCGTGGAAACGGCAACTGGCGTCAGCAGCTTCCGCGTCTTTCGCTCCCAGGTGCGAGAGGCATTTGGCAGCTACTCGGGGCCGTTCGTCTCAATCGACGTGCTCCTGAGCTGGGGCGCATCCCGATTCAGCACCATTCCCGTCAGCAACCCGCCGCGTGCACAGGGCAAATCAAACTATACGGTAAAGAAGCTGATCGTTCACGCCTTGAACACGGTTACCGGTTTCTCCGTTCTCCCCCTGCAATTGGCCAGTTTGCTGGGATTCGGGTTTTCATTCTTCGGGCTCTGCATTCTCACTTACGTTCTGGGCCGCTATGTCATCCATGGTGAGAAAGTCGCGGGGTTCCCGTTTCTGGCGTCGTCTCTTGCCATCTTTTCCGGCGTGCAACTCTTTTCGATCGGGATCATCGGTGAGTACCTCGCGCGAATGCACTTTCGTCTTCTCGACAGGCCCAGCTACGTGATTCGCTCGGTTCGCGAGAAAGCACCCGGGACGGTGCCACAGGCTCCGGAGGGGAAATCGGATGTGTGCAACTGAGCGGCAACATGCAATCGATGGAGAGCAGCCGGCGAGCACGCCCCTCGCCGCGGCAAAGACCGCCGGCGCCACTGTGCCCCTCTCACAACAGGCGGGGTAGAAGTTCTCCGGCCGGTCCGCGCAGCGTGCAGTCGGCCATCCCGGAATACGGCGTGTCCTCAGTGTTGATCTCGATCACCTTCGCGCCGGCTTGTTTGGCATAGGGGAACAGGCCGGCGGCGGGGTGGACCAGGGCTGAGGTGCCGATGGCCAGCAGCACCTCCGCGCCCGAGACGGCGTGCCCAGCCTCCTTGATCATTCCCTCCGGCAGCGCCTCGCCGAACCACACTACGCCCGGACGCGCCAGCCCGCCACAACCGCAGTGGGGAGGCAGCTTGGGAAGAGGGGCTCGCCGGTCCGGCCAGTTGGCGCCGCAGGAGGTGCAGCGCATGCGCCACATATCGCCGTGCAGCTTAAGGATCTTACCGCTACCGGCGCGGTCGTGCAGGCCGTCCACGTTTTGGGTGATTAAGGTGAAGCCGGCAATACGGATTTCCAGTTTGACCAGGGCGTGATGCGCTGCGTTCGGCTGCGCCGGCGCCACCAGCTCGCGGCGCCAGTTGTACCACTCCCACACCAGGCGCGGGTCTCGTGCAAAGGCTTCCGGCGTGGCCAGGTCTTCAGGCTTGTGATCCTTCCACAATCCGTCCGGGCCGCGGAACGTGGGTACGCCGCTTTCCGCGGAGATGCCGGCCCCGGTCAGCACCGCCAGCGACGCCGCGTGCGCCAGCCAGTCACGCGCCCGCTCGAAGTTGGGTGCGTTTGGCGATTCCAACTCCACGACGGCTGCCCAGCCTCCTAAGACAACGCGAGGGCCCGCACTGGGGCCCCCGGCTGTTGCTTGCGCAAGTTGGGCATGCCCTAAACTACAGTAACGTTTTCAGCCTGCAGCCCTTTTGGCCCCTGTTTTACTTCGAACTCGACCGCTGCGCCTTCATCAAGCGACTTATAGCCGTTCGACTGAATGGCGGAAAAATGAACGAACACGTCGTCACCGCTCGGTCGCTGGATGAATCCATAGCCTTTGGCGGCATTAAACCACTTCACAACACCTTTTTCCTTCACTACACTTCTCCTCATTCATTGTTCGTCGTGCTCTTGGGGGGTCCTGAGGCAAGGAAAGCAGACTTTCGAGGCTTGCTAAGAACATTTCCAGGCGACGGCCAACAACCATATCTACTGCAATCTACTGCGTAAGGTATTCTCTCAGATGGCTCCCTTATGGTCAAGCGGAAGCGTTATCTAAACAGCGAATCCGAGCTGACGAACCAACTGCGGCGGCTGGCCCCTATACCGCGCGGATCGGGCGTGGTCCTGGGAATTGGCGACGATTGCGCCATTTTCAGCCTGCCGGACAGCCCGCAAGACCTGCTTTTCACCACGGACATGCTGGTGGAAGGCACCCATTTCCAGCGCGTAACGCACACTTCCGGCCAGATTGGCTGGAAAGCCCTGGCGCGCGGTTTGAGCGACATTGCCGCCATGGGCGGCGAACCGCGATTCTGCCTGGTCTCGCTCGCGCTCGCGCCCTGGTGCGACGCGGTCTGGGTGAAGGGGTTCTTCCGCGGTCTTCTGCTCCTGGCCGGCCGCACCGGCACGGTCCTGGCCGGAGGCGACCTCTCCCACGGCAAACAGGTAGCTTGCGATGTAACCGCGTGCGGCGCCGTCCCCCGCGGCCGGGCGCTGCGGCGGGATGGCGCCCGCGCCGGGGACGCTATCTACGTCTCAGGCTCACTGGGAGGGTCGGCGCTGGGGCTGGCGACAGGCCGGGGCCAGGCGTGGCGGCGCCACTTGCGGCCGGAACCGCGGCTGGCGCTGGCCCGGTTCCTGCGCGAAACCGTGCGCGCCACGTCGGCTATGGATTTGAGTGACGGCCTATCCCTCGATTTGGCCCGCCTGTGCAAGGCTTCCGGCCTGGGTGCCGAAATTGGCCAGCCGCCAGTCTGGAAAGGCGCCACGCTGCTGCAGGCTCTGCACGGAGGCGAAGACTACGAGTTGCTCTTCACTGCGCCGCCGCGGCAGCGCGTGCCGGCGGCCTTTGAAGACGTACCGCTCACGCGCATCGGCGTGATGCGGCGGCAAAACCCGGGCGAAGTGACGATAGCGGGCAAGCCGCTCGCCGCGCTCGGCTACGACCACTTCCGGGCAGGGTAGACTAAGGGTCTGTCCGAAAATATACTTCGATCGCCGCCTGCAGCTTTCTCAAGGCCGCGGCTCCTATGTGAGTCAGAGCCGCGAGCGTAAGGGAGTGGTGGTGGCGACGATAGCGCGACATACCAGGAAAGAACGAACCATGCGAACAAGCACACCGCTAGCAATTGCGATGATGGCGCTGGCCCCAACCTGGGCGGCGGCCGAGGTCGTCGACTCCTCCGCTAACGGTTTCACGGTTAAGCTGTCCGTCACCATTCAAGCGCCGCCGCCGGACGTGTACGCACGCCTGCTTCACAACGTTGGTGACTGGTGGAACTCCGCTCACACCTTCTCCGGCGATGCGCACAACCTGAGCATTGAAGAAAAGCCGATGGGCTGCTTCTGCGAAAAACTCCCCGGCGGCGGGAGCGTTCGCCATATGGAGGTGGTTTTCCTCGCGCCCGGAAAAACCCTCGGGCTCAGCGGCGGTCTCGGGCCGCTACAAACCGTGGCGGCGGCCGGCAGCATGCGGTTCCAAATTTCGCCGGCCGAAGGCGGCTCGAAGCTGGAGGTGACCTACGCTGTCGGCGGCTATCTGAAGGCCGGGCTTGACACCTGGGCCAAGCCGGTGGATTCCGTACTGCTGGAGCAGATCACGCGGCTCAAGAACTACACGGAGCATGGCGATCCTGCGCCCAAATAGTATGTCCCAATCTGCCACTACGCCGGCGCCGCCTTATTATGCCGTGATTTTTACTTCCCTTCGAACCGAGGGCGATCGCGGATACAGTGAGACGGCCGCTCGGATGGAGGACCTGGCTAGGGATATGCCGGGCTATCTCGGCATCGAAAGCGCGCGCAGCGCGGACGGGTTCGGCATCACGGTCTCCTACTGGGCAAGCGAAGCGGCGATCGCGGAGTGGAAGCGCCATTTGGAACACCAGGCCGCCCAGGCGCGCGGCAGGCAGGAGTGGTACGAGCACTACGAGATTCGCGTTGCCAAAGTGGAACGGGCCTACAGTGGCTCGGCGAGCTAGGCCGTGTCCTACCCGGCGCCGACCTATCTTCGAGAACTTGGGCCCTCGCAGTTGCCGGAGAACGCCAGGTTGCGCTATTCTAAAAGCTCAAACACTGAAGTAAGGATTTGACTTAGCACAGATGGCCAACACCTATTCCGCCCTCAAACGAGTGCGCCAGATGGAACGGCGCACCGAAATCAATCGCAAGAACAAGACTCGGCTCCGTCACCAGATCCGCGACATGCGGCGCGCCATCGCTGGGAAAGACGCGGCGGCGGCCGCGGCCCTGTTGCCAACCACGTTCTCCATCATTGACCGTTCGGCGAAGATCGGCATCATCAAGAAGAACACGGCAGCGCGCTACAAGAGCCATCTCCACAGCCGAGTCAAGGCGCTCTCCGCATAAGTAGTTCCGTGGCGCGTGCAATCCCCGCCAGGAATCACCTTTGCTGATGCGAAGAACACCGGCGGCAAGGACCGCCGGCGTTACAACACCCTGATAGTACCGGCCAAGGCAACCCGCGTCATCGAGCTTCGTTCCCGGTAGCGCCGGCGGTCTTGCTGCCGGTTCCTTTTTTCGCGCGCGCAGATCCGTTCACTGCGGCAAAGCGAAGCTATACAGCACTCCCGCGGTCGAGATCGCCACATACTGGCGGCCGTGCACGGCGTAACTCATCGGCGAAGACGTCACCTCGGCGCCTGTGCCAAAGTGCCAGAGTTGCTTCCCGGTGCGCGCGTCCAGCGCCAGGAAGTCTCCGTCTGCGGAGCCGCCGAACACCAATCCGCCGGCCGTTGCCAGTACACCGGCTTGCAGCGAGACGCTGGCGAACTCGTGCTTCCATCCGACCTTGCCGGTTTCCGGATCGATGGCTTCGACGCCCTGCGACTCTTTGCTTCCAGTGCTGGGGCCATCGAACGTGGCGCCGCCGCTGGCCCAGTATTGCTTGCCGCGCTCGAAGGTCGCGGGGCCGGAAGAGAACCAACTGCCTCCATCGTGATATGCCACGTACATCCAACCGGTGAGCGGGCTGTAAGAGGGCGCCTGAAAGTTGGTGCCGCCGATGAGCGCGGGATAAACCAGTACGCCTTTCTCCGTGGCGCGCCAACCCGGAGTGGTGATGGGACGGCCGGCCTTGTCCCAGCCGCTCGCCCAGGAAGTGCGCACGTAGGGAGTGGCCGCTAAGAACTTACCGGTAGCGCGGTCGAGAACGTAGAAAACACCGTTACGGTCGGCGTGCAACAGCAGCGCCCGGCGCTGCCCGTGCCACAGGCGATTCACCAGCACCAGGTCTTCGGTGGAATCCCAGTCGTGTGTGTCGTTGGGCGTGAACTGGTAATGCCATTTGCGCTGGCCTGTGGCTGCGTCCAGCGCCACTACCGAACAGGAAAACAGATTGTCGCCGCGGCGCACGTCGCCATTGATATCGGGCCCGGGATTGCCAACCGGCCAATAAATGGTATTGCGGTCGGGATCGTAGGTACCGGTCAGCCAGGTGGGAGACCCGCCGCGCTGCCAGCTATCGCCCTCCCAGCTATCGTTGCCGAATTCTCCCGGACCCGGCGCGGTATAGAAGCGCCAGAGCCGCTTGCCTGTCGCCGCATCGTACGCGTCGAGGAAGCCGCGCGCGCCATACTCGCCGCCGGCTACGCCGGTAATCACTTCGCCGCCGATCGCAAGCGGCGCCGACGTGATGCTGTAGCCCTCCATCGTGTCGGCCACCTGCGTCTCCCAAACCGGCTTGCCGGTGCGCGCATCGAGCGCCACCAGCGCGGCATCCAGGGTCGCGAAATAGACGTGCGTTCCCAGCACCGCGACACCGCGGTTCACGCGGTTGCTCTCGTAAGGATTTGTTTTCTTCTGCGTGCGCTGGTAGCTCCAGATGCGGCGGCCGGTCGCGGCGTCGACCGCCATCACCTCGCCCGGCGGCCGCGTAACGAACATGACGCCATCCACCACCACGGGAACCGCCTCGACGATCGAATCGCCAGGCAGTTGCAGCGCCCATTGCGCCTGGAGCAGGCGCACGTTCGCGGTCTGGACCTGGCCCAGCGGCGAATAATGGCGGCCCGAATAATCGCCCCAATACGTCAGCCAGTTTTGCGGCTCGGCCGCGGCGCGGCGCAGACGGTCGAAGGTCACTTCGGTAACCGGCGCGGGCCGGTTGTTGTCCGGGGCCGGAGGCGGCGCACCCAAACTCCGCAAGTACGAAACCAGTTGCCAGACCTCATCCGTGCTCAGTTGTGAAAAAGGCGGCATCTGGCTGCCGCGAATGCCGGTGCGGATGTTGACGAAGATCTCGCCATCGGCGCTGCCGCGGCGCAGAGTTCCGGTGAGGGCCGGCGCGCGGTCGCCGCGAGCTTCATCGCCATGGCAACCCTGGCATGTCTGGCGGAAAAGCGTGCGCCCGGCTGCCACGGCCGCGGCGTCGCCGGCCAGCGGGTTCTTTTGCGCCTCGGGTTTATCCTGTTGCGCGGCCACGTACATAACGCAAACGGCGACGGCCAGCGGTATCTTGAATCTCATTTCCCTCCGGCCAGCACGAACGCGTAAAGCGTATCGCCCGCGCCCACGATCAGGTACTGCCGGCCATCCAGCATCCAGGTAGAAGGCCCATTGCTCACGTTCTGCGGCAGAGTGAAGTGCCAGAGAATCTTGCCCGCCGCCGGATCGTACGCAATCAGGTTCTGAGCCAGGTCGCCCGTGAAGAGCAGTTTGCCGGCAGTGGTGAGAATGCCGGGGCCGGACGTGGCGAAACCGCCGCTGGGATAGGTGTGGCTCCAGCGAATGTCGCCGTTCCTGACGTCCAGCGCCTCCAACACCGCTTCGGTAGTCAGGATGCCGCCGCGGCCTCCATATCCTTCCGGTTTCGGGTCCGTATCGGTGACGTAGTTGATGCTGTAGCCGCGCGACGCGTTGACATAGAAAAGACCCGTGTCGGGATCGTAGCTGGGCGCGGGCCAGTTCGTCCCGCCGCCGGCCGGAATGTCGATCAGCGATCCGTCCACCTTCGGCTCCTTGGCGGGATCGGGGATGGGCTGCCCTTTCTCGTCCACGCCCTTCGACCAATTGACGCCGGTGAATCCTTTCGACACCAGGTTCTTGCCGTTGGTCCGGTCGAGCACGAAGAAATATCCGCAGCGAGCCGCCTGCGCGAGCAGCTTGCGCTGCCGGTGGTCGATTACCGCATCGAACAGCACCGGCGTTTCCACATTGTCCCAATCGTGCGTATCGTGCGGCGAGGCCTGAAACCACCAGGCGAGCTTACCCGTGTCCGGGTTGAGCGCGACAATCGACGCCGTCCAAAGATTGGCGCCTTTACGGCTCTGGCCCGCGTAAACCGGGTTCGCGTTGCCGGTTCCCCAATAGAGCAGGTTCAATTCCGGATCATAGGTTCCCGGCAGCCAAGTCATGCCGCCGCCGTGATCCATTGCGGCCTGGTCGGGCCATGTTTCCGAGCCGGGGTCGCCGGGTTTCTCCGGCTCCGTCCACCAGCGCCACTGCAGTTCGCCGGTTTCGGGATCGCGCGCTTCCAGGTAGCCGCGCACATCCATGGCATCGCCGCCGACACCGACCAGCACGTGATTCTTCACCACCATCGGCGCCATCGTGGTGAAGTATTGCAGCTTCTCGTCAGCGACTTTCTTGCGCCAGCGCTCCTTGCCGGTCGCGGCGTCGAGCGAGATAAACCAACCGTCCGGCCCCAGGAAATAGAGCCACTGGCCGTACATCCCGACGCCGCGATTGCCCACCAAGTGCCCGCCGTGATCCTCCCAGTCGTACTGCCAGATGGCCTCGCCAGTGCGCGCGTTCACAGCGAATACGTGGTCCGGGATGGTGAAGTAGAGGACGCCGTTTACCAGCAGCGGCGTGGATTTGATGACCGGGTTGCCCACACCGCGCAGTGGGCCAATCCCCCCGATGCGATACATCCAGGCCGGCGCCAGCAACCCAAGGCTGGAAGCGTCAATCTGGGCGAGCGGGCTGTACCGGCGGCCCGAATAGTCGCCGTTGTAGGTCGGCCAGGTTTCCGCAGGCGGGTCAAAGAGCCGCAGCGCCTTCGGGTCGAGGCCCTGCGCGGCCGCCAGCTGCGAAATCAGTGCCAGTGCAGCGAGTACGGGGATGGCACACCTGCCCATCAGCCGCTCCTTCATTTCAGGGTCACCAGGTATGCGGTCAGGTCGTGAATATCGGCATCCGTGTATTTGCCAAGCAACTGCCGGTGCGCAGCCAGTCGATCTTCGACAACCACGTGCACTCCGTTGCCGCGCGGCCACGAGCGGTAAACGCCGGACCCATCCACCAGCGACACCGTGAAGTCGTCTAGCCGCTTCGGCGTGCCTGAAAAAGTCTCGCCATTGGACAACGTGACTGTCACTTTGCGAATTCCGGTGCCGAACCCGGCCGGCCACAGGAAACGGTTCTGCAAGACATCTGGTTGATAGCGGCTGGCGACGTGCGCCAGGTCGCCGGTGGGCGAGTGGCAGTTCTGGCAGCCGCCAGCCGCATTGAAGTACGCCTCGCCCTTTCTTGCATCGCCGGTGACGACGTTCAGGGTGTGATAGGTGCCGCGGTTGGCGGCGAGTTCCACCTTCAAATGCACGAACTCCGCGATGTCGTGCACCTGATCGGCGGTGAGCGCAGAGAATGCCGGCATGCCTTTATCAGGGCGCCCTTTCAGCAGCACAGGCCCGATCAACTCGCCCTTTTCATCGTGCAGCACCAACGGCGAGCGCACCAGGTCGGGTCCGTCGGCGCCGGTGGCTTTCTCGCCATGGCAGAACGCGCAATTGGGCCCGTACAGCTTGCCGCCGCGGTCGGCTGCCGCAGCGTCCGGCGCAGCTCCCAGCCCGAGGAATTCGCGAATATTGCCTCGCCCCCCACGCCCGCCTGGTTGCGGAGGAGGCGGTTCCTGTGCGACCAGCGAGGTTCCGGCGGCGATCATCAGCGTAACCAGCAGAGGCTCGACCCGGATCCGCATGGATTCTGTCGCAGCGCCGCCGGCATTTACTGCCGCAACTTCTCGCATGCGCCACGCACTCGACAGGCTACTATCTTCACCGGACGGTTTGCAAGTTTGCACCGTGCCGGCTTATTTCTTGTCCGTTCCGTTCGCAGTGGAGATTGGGACGGCCGCCGGCTACGGAGCTTCGTGCCTTTAAGTGCGGCCGGGATAATCGGCACCACACTCCCACGGCTTACTTCGCCTTCCACTCGCGCGCGAGACGCTGCGCTTCGGCGATCTGTTGCGAGGTCATTTTCGCTGCCAAGGAATCCCGTTCCTGGAAGAATGCCCTTTGCTGGTCACCGCTGGATCCCAGGGCAGCGAGGCTGATCCACATGTGCGCCTGCACGTAGTCCTGCTGGACGCCGTTCCCGTCGGCATACAGTATGCCGAGGTTAAACTGGGCTTTCGCGTCCCCCCGCTCCGCAGCCTTCTGGTACCAGCGGAGAGCTTCGGCATAGTCCTGCGGCACTCCCTCGCCGCTGTCGTACATGAAGCCAAGGTTGAATTGGGCGTTCACCTCGCCCCGCAGCGCCGCGGCGTGGCACCAGAGGAACGCTTGCGCGTAGTCCTGCGGCACGCCGTGGCCCGCCGCATACATCACAGCGAGGTTAAACTGGGCGCCCGGCAATTCCTGTTCTGCTGCTTTGCGGTACCAGCGGGATGCCTCGGCGTAATCCTGCGGCGCGCCGTGCCCCGAATCATACATCACGCCGACGTCGAACTCGGCGACTGCATCTCCCTGTTCCGCCGCCTTCCGGTACCAGACCATAGCCGCGGCGAAGTCCTGCGGGACTCCTATGCCGTGGTCGTACATGGCGCCAAGATTGATCTGGGCGCTCGCGTTTCCCTTTTCCGCCGCGCTGCGGTAAAAGCGCAGGGCCGCCGTGTAGTCCTGAAGAATGCCTAAGCCGTTAGCGTATAGGAAGCCCAGATTGAACTGAGCAACCGCGTCGCCCTTCTCCGCCAACGGCAGGAATTCCTTGAGTGCCTTGCTATAGTCGCCAATCTTGACCGCCTGCAGCCCGGCCGCCAGATCGGCCAGTGCTGGCAAACAGACGCCGAACAATAGGAGAGCGGCCTTCATCGCCACATCATACTGCCGGTCCTGCCCGCAGAGGAATCGGCCGGCGTCCGCACGCCAGTGCCGGCCTCCTCTCCTCGCTGGTAACATTCGGCGCGTGGAATCATCAACTTGCATGCGTGCGATAATGCTGGCTTATGCCTGTTTCGCTGAAGGATCAAGTGGCTCTGGTGGTCGGGGCGTCGAGCGGCATCGGCCGGGCGATCGCGGTTCTGCTGGCGCGCGAGGGCGCAGCCGTGATGGCCTCGGCGCGGCGCGAGGATCGGTTGCGCGCCCTGAAAGCAGAGATGGCGGGGCACCGCTTCGAGATCTGCTGCGCGGACGCCACTAAAGTACCCGACGTCGAGCGGTTGGTGTCGGAAACGAGGCGGACGCTGGGACCGATCGCGATCATGGTCTACGCCACAGGCACCAACACGCCGGACCGATCGATGGCCCGCCTCCGCCCTGCCATCTGGGACGAGTTGATTTCGACCAACTTGAACGGCGCCTACTACGTCACCTACGCGGTCCTGCCGGCCATGCGGGAGGCCCGCGCAGGCCACTTGATCTATATCGCATCCATCTCCGGCCGCACACCCGATATCTCCGGCGCGGCCTACCAGGCGTCCAAACATGGCATGATCGGCCTCGCCCACGCTGTCCGCGTGGAGGAGCACGAGAACGGCATCCGCACCACCGTCATTAACCCGGGGCTGGTGGACACCGAGATCCTGGAGAAGCGTCCGGTAAGGCCAGCGGCCGAGCTGCTCGCGCAGGCGTTGCTACCCGAGCATGTCGCCGAGGCCGTGCTCGCCTGCGCCGTGCTTCCGCCTCGCGCCGTCGTCTCGGAACTGACCATCGTTCCCACTGTCATCTGACGGATAGCAAGCAACGGAGGCATAAAGCATAGCTTGCTAAATTGCCAAGAAGTAGCTGGTGGGGAACGCTTTAGCTTGCCATCAGCTCTACGCATCGACCGCCGGAGCCCTGGGCGGCATGGCGCCCGTCGAACACGATATACTCGTTTGGCTATGACTCGAAGAGAGCTGATGGCGGCAGCGGCAGGCTCTGTGCCAATTCTGCTGTCGCGAAACGTCGTGGCAACAGAGGGGGCGATCCTCGGATTAGGCGGCGCACCCGCTTCCTTTGGCTTCGAAATCCGGGCGGCGCGGGCCGTTGATCCGCACGCCGATTTTCTCGATCTGTGCCACAAACTCGCGCTCGACGGGTGCGAGACCCGCCTGGAACACTCGGACGCAGATGCGGTGCGGGAATTTCGCGAGCGTGCCGAGCGGTACCACATGCGCGTGATCCTGGACACGCCGCTGCCCCGCGATGAGAGCGATGTAGCCCGTTTCGACGCCGCCGTCAAGGCGTGCAAGGAAGCCGGCGCTTTCAGTCTGCACACCGCCATGACCCAAAGGCGGTACGAGGAATTCGACACTCTTGACGCCTTCCGCCGCGATTTCACACGCTGCCAGAAATCGGTGGCGCTGGCCGAGCCGGTGCTGCGCAAGTACCGGATCAAGCTCGGTGTCGAGAATCATAAGGGATGGCGCTCGGCGGAGCAGGCGGCTTGGCTGCAGCGCCTCGCCAGTGAATGGGTGGGCGTGCATTTCGATTTCGGCAACAACCTCTCGCTCTGCGAGGACCCCGAAGATACGTTCCGCAACCTGTCGCCATACGCGATCGCCTGCCACCTGAAAGACATGGCGGTCGAGCCATATGAGGACGGATTCCTGCTTTCGGAAGTGCCGCTCGGCGACGGCATCCTCGATCTGGCGCGCTGGGTGGCGGCTCTACGGCAGCGCGACCCGCAGATTCCCTTCGATATTGAAACCATCACGCGCGATCCGCTCAAGATTCCAGTGTTTACCACAAAATACTGGGTGACATTCGACGATGCCTACAGCCCGCTTCCCGGCCGCGATCTGGCGCGCGTACTCGAAATTGTCCATCGCAATCCGCCCAAGAAGCCGCTGCCGAAAATGTCTGGCTTGAGTGAGGAGCAGCAGACAAAGCTGGAAGCAGAGAATAACCAGCTGAGCATCCGCTACGCCCGGGAAACGCTGCAGCTGTGACGGCAACAGGTCACACGGGACGGGACCCGGCCTGTCGCGTTAGCATCTTATATCTGGCCCCATCATGAATGCCGTCCAAGTGAAGGAGATTGTATGCCGTTTTCTCGCCTGCTGGCCGCGCTGGGAGCGGCCGCTCTGATGCCGCTCGCCGCTCAACCGCCTGACGCCCCAACGCCGCCGACCGCGCCCATTAAAGACCACCGCGAGACGCGCCATGGCGCCACCATAGTCGACAACTACTTCTGGCTGCGGGAGAAGACGAATCCGGAGGTCGTCCAGTACCTGGAAGCAGAAGACGCCTACACGGCAGCGATGACGGCCGGCCTTAAGCCGTTCGAAGAGACGCTCTACAAAGAGATGCTGAGCCACATCCAGCAAACCGACATGGGCGTCCCGGTCCGGCGTGGCGCCTACCTTTACTATGCCCGCACCATGGAGGGCAAACAGTATCCCATCCGCTGCCGCCGTAAGGGCACCATGGAGGCCCCGGAAGAAGTTCTGCTGGATGCCAATGAACTCGGCAAGGATCACAAGTTCGTCGGCGTCGGCAACTTTGTGGTGAGCGATGATGGCAACCTATTGGCGTATACGATCGACTATACAGGCTTCCGCCAGTACAGCCTCCAGGTGAAGGACCTGCGCAACGGCCGCACTCTGCCGGACACCACGGGGCGTGTCACGTCGGTCGAGTGGGCGGCTGACAACCACACTCTGTTTCTCACCACCGAGGACGCCGTCACCAAACGGCCCGACAAGCTTTGGCGCCACGCGCTGGGCGAGACCGCCTTTACCCTGCTGTACGACGAAAAAGACGAGCTGTTCGATATCGGCCTGCAGAAAACGCGCGACAAGCGGTATCTGGTGCTGGGGATCGAAAGCAAGGATACGGCCGAGTGCCGCTATCTGTCCGCCGGCGCGCCCGGCGGCGCCTTCCAGGTTTTCCTTCCGCGCGAGAACAAGCACCGCTATTACATGGATCATCGCGGCGATCTTTTCTATATCCGCACCAATAAGGGCGGCCACAACTTTGAGATCGTCACGGCGCCTGAGAAGGATCATGCTCCGGCGAACTGGAAGGTCTTCGTGCCACACAGCGCCGACGTGCGCATCCAGGATGCCGATCTGTTTCGCGACTTCGCGGTGGTGGTAGAGAAGACGCAGGCAATTGACCGCATCCGCGTCTACGATTTCCACACCAGCATATGGTCTGCGATCGAATTCCCCGAGCCCGTGTACGCGGCCTTCCCGGGTGAGACGCCGGAGTTCGACTCCGAATCCTACCGTTACAACTACCAGAGCATGGTGACGCCGCCCAGTGTTTACGACTACGACGTTCGCGCCCACAAGTCCGTGCTGCGCAAACGGCAGGAGGTCCCCGGCGGCTTCGACCCCTCGAACTATGCCACGGAGCGCCTGTGGGCAACCGCGCGCGATGGCGTCAAGGTTCCCATCTCCATCGTCTACCGCAAGGGCTTCCCGCGCGACGGCTCGGGCGCAATGCTGCTGTACGGCTATGGTTCTTACGGCTTCGGCACGCCGCCTTCTTTTTCGGGGCCGCGGCTGGCGCTGCTCGACCGCGGCGTCGCCTTCGCCATCGCCCATATTCGCGGTGGCGACGAGATGGGCGAACAATGGCGCGAGGACGGCATGCTCATGAAGAAGAAGAACACCTTCTTCGATTTCGTCGATTGCGCCAAACATCTGGTGGCGGAACACTGGACCTCTCCACAGCGGCTGGCCATCGAAGGAGGCAGTGCGGGCGGGCTGCTGATGGGCGCCGTGGTCAACATCGCGCCTGAACTGTTCCGCACCGTGCACCTGGCGGTCCCGTTTGTCGACGTCATGAACACCATGATGGACGCTTCCTTGCCGCTCACGGTAGGCGAGTACCTGGAGTGGGGCAACCCTAACCAAAGGGCGGACTACGATTACATGAAGACCTACAGCCCGTATGACAACCTGGAGCGCCGCGCGTATCCCGCCATGCTGGTCACCAGTAGTTTCAACGACAGCCAGGTCATGTACTGGGAGCCGGCCAAGTATGTCGCGCGCCTCCGTACCCTCAAAACCGATTCCAACCCGCTGCTGCTGAAGATCAAAATGGAGCCGGCCGGGCACGGCGGCGCTTCCGGCCGTTATGACCGCTTGAAGGACCAATCTTTTGAATACGCGTGGATGCTGACGCAGCTAGGCATTACGAAGTAGGCGGCGCAGCGGGCCGGGCACGAGAGGATCTTTGAGCCCGGGCGCCCGGGCCTGGGAACGGCGCGCGGCAGGAAGGCTGACAGGCGAAAGCGCCTGTCCCACCTCGCCAGGGGACATAGAAGAAGCCGCGTACCAGCGCGGTGCCGGATGGGACGTAAATCCCTGCGACCTCGCCGCGATCGTTGATGCCGGCAGCGCCGGTACCGCCGTCGAATCGCTGCATGTCCAGCGTGGTGAATGTTCCGTCCTGGCATGCCGTCTCGCAGCCACATTCACGCTAGGCTCGCTGTGGTGCATGGCCCCGATGTCCGCCCAGGATGCCAAGGGCATCACAGCCTCCTCCGGCGCCTGCGGACGGCGCGATCGGAGGGGTGTCGATCACACCGGGAACTCACCGGCAAGCCCGCAGAACCTGTTCGCAGGGGCTTGCGGTCGCATGCTCGTGCACGTGCAATGAGTGTAGTTTCTGTTGCTTACGGCAGAAGCTTCGAGTATTTATTTGGGTGAGGCTCCCGACGTGCCTAGCGCGCTTTCACGGCCAGAAACTCTGTCACGTTCTCACGCAGCAGTTGCGGGAACGTCTTGTCGAGGTAGGACCGGATGGAGACGTAGCACTCATCGCAGCTGTTGTGACGCGTGAAGTCCTCGACCATGCGCGCGCGGTCTTCGAGCGCATATCTCCCAAACTGCATCGAGCACGGCTGCAGGGCGCCGTCGGCCGTCACCACCAGGAAGCGCAGGCCCGCCTTACAGCCCGGCGCGCTGGCCCGCTCAAAATAACGGCGCGTGGCAGCCAGCGTGCTGGGAGCGTTCACAATCCAGTTGGTCTCGTCGCGGCGCTGTTCCACTCGGTCGAGCTCGCGGTGCAGAGTCGCCAGTTGCTCGGGCGAGTTCAACAGGTAGTCGCGGCAGCCTGTGCGCCGCGCCGAGTAGGCGCTGTAGCAGAGGTTGACTCCCCAGGCGCGGGCCGTGTCGGCAAGCGCGTTGATCTCGCCCACGTTCTCGCTGGTAATGCACGAATTGAGCACGATGTCGTCGTGCCCCAGAGCGGCTAGCCGCGGAATCAGGTGCTCCAGGTGCCCGTACAGGCCCGGATGGACGCGAAAGTCATCGTGCCGGTCATCGGGGAAATCCAGGCTCACCGAAAACTGGTCTACACCGGCCTCCCGCAGTTCCAGATAGCGCTGCTCGGTCATCAGCGACCAGTTGGACACCAGAATCGTGTAGGGCACGCCGTGGCCGCACTGGATGCTGCGCACAATCTCGGTCAGATCGTCCCGCATCAGCGGCTCACCGCCGGAAACCTGCACCACGCACGGGCGAAGCGCTTCCATGTAACGGGGGTAATCCGAAGGCTTGAGATTGCGCGATTGGTCGCGTGGGCCGCCATGGTCGCAGTGCTTGCAGAAGCACGTGCAGGCGTCGGTAACCTCGAAGGAGACTACCAAAGGGCGATCGGCCAGCCAGTTGCGCGTGCCGCGGCCGATGATCCGCAGCGATTCCGTGAATGGCACCTTCCGCATGATTTCCTGGCGACCCCCGCCGCGGCGCTCCAACTCGCCGATCCCAGCAGGTTTTCAGGGCTGAAACTATTGTAATCGAATTCCTCACGCCCCATAACCCCGCGCGCGCCGTAGGAGCCGGGCACCTCCCGGCCCGGCGCCTTCAGGCCATCCGCAATACCAGAAAGGTAGAGCGGGGTTGGCAGGCGGAAGCGCCTGCCCGACTTTCCCGGTAAAAAACGTCCCTCGCCAGCGTCTAATATGAAATATGGTCGGCTGTTCGATCGCCGCCGGGGCTGTTCGCCGGCATCCGTGATATCCCGGAATCGGACAGTTCCAAAGTTTTCCGAACCACCGCGGCCCGTGCTTCGTATAACCCAGGGAAGCATTTGCAGCGGAAAATGTGATGGCGGCGGAATTGCCGCTACTTAAGTCTCTTGAGGTCTTGACTCTAATATGCTTCGCGTTCAGCCGATTGTTGCTCTCCTGCTTTGCGCCTTCGTAGCGCTGCCCGGATTTGGGCAAACTCAGTCCTTCGCCCAGGATCCCAGCCACGGGATGATTGCCGGTGTGACCAGGCCCTTCCGGATGCATCCGGTGAATACGGTCTCCTTTGCAGATTCTCCTCGCATCGACAAGCTGATGCGCGCCGGCTCGATTTATTTATCGTTGCGCGATGCCATCGCGCTCGCGCTCGAAAACAATCTCGATCTGGAATCCAGCCGTTATCAACCCAAGCTGGCGTTATCGGATCTGCAGCGCGCCAGCGCCGGACAGTTGCTGCGCAATTTCTCCACCAGCGTCACCCAGGCGCCCACTTCCGCTTCTCTCGGCGTATTGTCCGGGGCGTCACAGGTGAATTCCGCCGGCGGCACCACTACCAGCGGCAGCGCCAATAGCGGCATTCTCAGCGGTTTGAGCGTGCAGTTGGCAGGTTCCACCATTCCCAATACGGACCCCTACCTATACGTGGCTGGCGGATTCTACCACTCCACTTCCATCGAAACCTCGACCGAGTTTACCGGCACTGACTTCTTCGTGCAGCAGTTCAAGAACCTGGTCTACGGCGTCCAGCAAGGCTTTTGGACCGGCACCACCGTGTCAATCGGCTTGAGCAGCGTCTTCGGCTCCACGCAGAATGCGGTGACCGCTCTCTACAACCCGATTGACACCGCACAGGCGTCGTTTACGATTACCCAGAACCTGCTCAATGGATTCGGCCTGGCCGTCAACAAGCGCTCGCTTCACAAGGCACAAAACAGCCTCCGGGTTGGCGATCTCACCGTCAAGAACCAGGCCATCACCACCGTGGCCGGAGTGGTGAACCTCTACTGGGACCTGGTGACCTTCAACAATGAGTTAAAGGTCAGCCAGGAGACCCTGCGGCTCGACACCCAGCTTTACGAGGACAACCAGAAGCGCGCCGACCTCGGCGCCGTCGCGCCCATCGACATCATCCAGGCCGAGGCCGATATGAAACGCGCTCAACAGGACGTGGTGCAGCATGAGTCCCAGGTTCTGCAGCAGGAGATGATTCTCAAGGGCTACATCACGCGCAGCGGCCTGGACACTCCGGCCATTGCCACCGCGCGCATCATTCCCACCGATCACATCGACATTCCTCCTCAAGAGGCAGTGATTCCGTGGCAGGACCTGGTCGCCGAGGCGATCGCCCATCGCCCCGAAATCGAACAGAATCAGATCTCCCTGGAAAACTCCCGCCTGGACCTGCTGGGCACCAAGAACGCCCTCCTGCCGACGCTTTCGGTCACGGCAACCTTAGCCAATAACGGCCAGGCAGGCAGCGTCAATAGCGCCGTCCAGGTGCCGATTCTGAACGGCAGCCAGCAGATCATCGGGTACCGTCCGCTTGCCGCCAGCGATCTAAATGCGTCGCTGCTCGGCGGCTATGGGACCGCGTTGAACCAGGTCCTCGACCGGAACTTCCCGAACTATAACGTGGCGTTCACCTTGACGGTGCCGATCCGCAATCGGTCTGCGCAAGCCGACCAGGTCACCGCCGAACTGAGCTACCGCCAGTCGGAGATCCAGGACCGCCAGCTGCACAACAGCATCAAGCTGGCCGTGATGAACAACTGGACCGCTCTGCGCAACGCGCGCGCCGCATATGAAGCCAGCGTGGTGGCCCGTAAGCTGGCCGATGAAACCCTGGCTGGTACCCGCCGCAAGTACGAACTGGGCACCGCCACCATTCTCGACGTGGTGATCGCCCAGCGCGACGATACCACCAGCCGGCTTTCCGAGGTCGATGCGCTCAATCAACTCCAGCATGCTCGCACTAGCATGGATCAATCACTGGGCAAGATTCTGGACGATTACGATGTCACCATCGACCAGGCCATGACGGGCCAGGTAGGTCGTGAACCTGACCTGCCGGTGGCGCCGCCCCAACAGTAGCTGGTGGCGTCGGTCGTCGAGTAGTTGGTAAATTAGGGCTTGGCCAAAATCTATCCTTTCCAAGCCCTCCGCTACACCGCACAAGCCGGCCCGCTCGCCAACCTGGTGACGCAGCCGTATGACAAGATATCGCCTGCCATGCAGGCGCGGTATCTTTCCCTGAGCCCGTATAACCTGGTCCGCCTCATCCTAGGCGAGCGCAAGCCCGACGATACCGAAACCAGCAACGTCTACACTCGCGCGGCTGCCTACTTGAACGACTGGATCGCGCGTGGTGTGCTGGCTCGAGATACTGAGCCCGCGATCTTTCCCTACTTTCAGGACTTCTCGGTTCCGGATACCGGCGAAACCCTTACCCGCAAGGGCTTCATCGCGCTCGGCGCGGTGGAGAATTATTCAGCCGGCGTGGTGCACCGCCATGAGCAGACCCTCGCCGGCCCGAAAAAAGACCGCCTGGAACTGCTACGCCACACTCACGCGCACTTCGGCCAGATCTTCATGCTCTATCCCGACCGCGCGGGCGAGATCGATGCCCTCCTCGAAGAAGCCGGCCAGTCCGCCCCTCTCGCTGCCATCACCGACGAATATGGTGTCGGCCATCGCATGTGGCGGATCGCCGGCGCGGCGCGCATCCAACAGTTGATGGCCGACAAGAAGCTGCTGATCGCCGACGGCCATCACCGCTACGAAACTGCCCTTGCTTTTCGCAACGAGAACCCGCAGTTGGCGGGCGCCGATCGCGTCATGATGACGTTCGTGAACATGTACTCGCCGGGGTTGAAGATTCTGGCGACGCACCGGCTGGTCAGCGGCATTGACGCCGGCCAGTTGCCGGATGGCTTCCTGAGCCGCGCCGCAGCCGACTTCCGGATTGAGGAGGTAGGCTCGTTGGACGCGCTGCGGAAGGCGCTGGAACAGCCCGCCGTCGCCACCGTCCTGGGGGCAGCCATCGGCTCCCGCCTGTTCCTGCTCCATTCTCTCCAGCCTGCCGGCGAGCTGGACGTGCGCGTGCTCCACGACCGGCTGCTGGCTCAAGCGCTCGGCATCGGCGAGGAGGCCGTTCGCGACGAAAAGCACCTGCGCTACATCCGCGGCCTCGAGGCGGCCGTCGCCGAGGCGCGCAGCGGCTCCGCGCAGATCGCGTTCCTGCTCCGTCCTACCTCCATCCAGCAGGTTGCCGATACCAGTTTTGGCGGCGGCGTCATGCCCCAGAAATCAACCGACTTTTACCCCAAGCTGCTCTCCGGCATGGCAATTTACCGGATCGAGTAGGACAGACCATCGCCCTTCGTGGTCTGTCAAGCCTCACCGCAGCGCAAGAGCCAGACAGACGACCCAAATCGATCGTCTGTCCCACCGATGAAGTACGCTAACCTACGGGTGAATGAGCGAGCCGTACATTCGCGCCCGCAACCTGGCCAAGAGATACCGCTCCGGCGAAGCTGCCCTGGTGGTCTTCGAGGGCCTCGACATCGACGTGGAACGCGGCGAAATGCTGGCCCTGGTCGGTGAATCGGGGGCGGGGAAGTCCACCCTGCTGCACTTGCTCGGCGGTCTGGACAGTCCTTCGGAGGGTACGATACACTACGAAGGTAGGGAGATTTCCGGACTCACGGAGGCGGACCGCGCAGATTTTCGCAATCGGGAGATTGGTTTCGTCTGGCAAATTCACTATCTTCTGCCCGAATTCACGGCGCTGGAAAATGTGATGATGCCGTTACTGATCCGGGGCGTCGCGCACTCTGCCGCCGCCGCGGAGTCTGTAGCGAGGTTGGATGAGGTCGGACTTCACGAGCGCGCATCGCACCGCGCGGGCGAATTGTCGGGAGGGGAGCAGCAAAGGGTGGTACTGGCGCGCGCCCTGGTCGCCCGGCCCTCCGTTCTGCTTGCCGATGAGCCTACGGGCAACCTGGACTTCCGGACTGGCGAAATGATCTTCGATCTCCTGGCCAGCCTGCATCGTTCGCACCGGCTGACTTCGGTTTTTGTTACGCACAATCTGGCCTTCGCGCGGCGTTGCGACCGGGTCTTTACCTTGGACAAGGGCGGACTAGTACCAGACGGTGCCGGCGGGGGCGCAACGGGAAGCCGGGCCGGGTTATCTTTAGATTAGGGGGGTCTTCACAAATCCTATGTTTGAGCGATACACGGAGAAAGCAAGACGGGTGATCTTCTTCGCTCGGTATGAGGCCAGCCAGTTCGGCAGCCCTTATATCGAGACGGAGCACCTGCTGCTGGGCCTGCTGCGTGAGGACAAGGCGCTGGCGAACCGTTTTTTGCGTTCGCACGCCGCGGTGGAGTCCATCCGGAAACAAATCGAAGGGCACACCGCGCCGCGGGAGAAAGTCTCCACATCCGTCGATCTGCCGCTGAGCCACGAGTGCAAGCGCGTGCTCGCCTATGGAGCGGAAGAAGCCGAACGCCTGAACCACAAGCACATCGGCACCGAGCACCTGTTGCTCGGCCTGCTGCGCGAGGAAAAGTGCTTCGCCGCCGAGATTCTTCATGAACGCGGCTTGCGCCTTGCCACTATCCGCGAGGAACTGCAGCGTTCGCAAAGCGAGAAGGCGCCCACCCGTCCCAAAGAAAGCTCTTTGCTTTCCGAATTCAGCCGCGACCTCACGCAGGCCGCCATGGACAACATGCTCGATCCGCTGATCGGCCGGGACTATGAACTGGAGCGCGTGGTGCAGATTCTCTGCCGCCGCACCAAGAACAACCCGGTGCTGATCGGCGAGCCCGGAGTCGGCAAGACGGCTATCGTGGAGGGCCTCGCTCAGCGCATTGCCGAAGGCGACGTACCCTCCTTCCTGGCCGACAAGCGCATCCTGGCGCTGGATCTGTCTCTCATCGTCGCCGGCACCAAATATCGCGGCCAGTTTGAAGAGCGCCTCAAGACCATCATGAAGGAGCTGATGGAGAACCAGAACGCGATCATCTTCATTGATGAGCTGCATACTCTGGTAGGCGCGGGTTCGGCTGAAGGCTCGCTCGACGCGGCTAACATTCTTAAGCCGGCCCTCTCGCGGGGCGAAATTCAGTGCATCGGCGCCACCACGCCGTCGGAATTCCGCAAGTCCATCGAAAAAGACCGCTCCCTGGAGCGCCGCTTCCAGGCGGTCAAGGTTCCCCCGCCCACCGAAGCCGACGCCGTGAAGATCCTGTTCGGCATCAAGGACCGGTATGAGAAGTTCCATGCCGTCGCTTATACCGACGACGCCGTCGAAACCGCCGTCTACACCTCCAGCCGCTACATCCCGGACCGCTACCTGCCCGACAAGGCGATCGACCTGATCGACGAAGCCGGCGCCCGCGTCAAGCTGCGCCAGACCACTCTGCCCGCCGAGCTCGCCGACATTCAGAAGCGGATCAAGTTCATCGTGCATCGCATGGAAAATGCCATCGCGAATCATGAATTCGAGAAGGCGCGCTTCTATTCCGATGAAGAGCGCAAAGAGCGCGAGAACATGCGGCAGCTGCGCGAGAAGTACAATCTCGACGACTCTTCCACCGGCTGCGTCACCAAGGACGATATCGAAGACGTGGTGGCGCGGTGGACCGGTGTCCCGATGACCTCCATCAAGGAGGAAGAAATCACCAAGCTGCTGCGCATCGAGGAGGAGCTGCACAAGCGCATCATCAGCCAGGAGAAAGCCATCTCGGCGCTGGCCCGCGCCATCCGCCGTTCGCGCGCCGGCCTCAAGGCCAGCAACCGCCCGGCAGGCTCGTTCCTCTTCCTTGGCCCCACTGGCGTCGGCAAGACCGAAGTGGCGCGCGCCCTCGCTTCGTTTTTGTTCGGCAGCGAAAAAAGCCTGGTCCGCTTCGACATGTCCGAGTACATGGAGAAGCACTCGGTTTCCAAACTCATCGGCTCGCCCCCCGGATACGTCGGCTACGAAGAGGGCGGCCAGCTCACCGAGCGGGTGAAGCGTAATCCGTACTCGATCATTCTGCTCGACGAGATCGAGAAGGCGCACCCGGATCTTTACAACATCCTGCTGCAGGTGTTTGAAGACGGCCAGTTGACCGACGGCCTCGGCAACCAGGTCGATTTCAAGAACACCATCATCATCATGACTTCGAACCTGGGTGCCCGCTTCCTCGAAAAGCGCGGCAACCTGGGCTTCTCAGCCCCCGTCGGCGAGGGCATGCCCACCAAGGTCGAGGATCTGGTCCGTGCCGAGGTGAAGAAAGCGTTCAACCCGGAATTTCTCAACCGCCTCGACGAAGTGATTCTGTTCAGCTCGCTCACCGACGCTGACCTGATTCAGATCATCGACCTGATGGTCGAGCAGGTGAACACGAACCTGGTGGCCAAGCAGGTGAAAATCCGGCTAGTGCCGGAAGCCGCCCGGTACATCCTGGAGAAGACCTGCGGCGACCGCAGCTACGGCGCGCGCCCGCTGCGACGCGCGCTGCAGAAATACATCGAGGATCCGCTTTCGGAATCCCTGATCCAGGGCACGCTGCCGCGGCCGTCTGAGCTCGAAGTCTATCTTGGCGATACCGGCATCTTCTACCGCGTCGTCAGCGCCGAAGGCGAAGCCGCCGTCACTGCCGGCGCCCCCGCCGAACCGACCCCGGGCACGCTGTTGTACACGTTCTAAGGACTAGTTCCCCGGCAGCTGTACCAACCGCTCCCTAAGGGTCGCGGCTCGGATAGGCGTTCTGAGCCGCGACCGTAGGGAGTGGTCGCCTCGGTCCTCCCTACCACCCGAAAAGCTGTTTGCTAAACACCACCACGATCAGCGCCGCCCCGCTTAAGAACGTGCCGAAAGGCAATTCGTAGCTGGATGGGTCGTTGCCCGTCGCCTTGATGTACCCGTAGCCCAGCACCGTTCCTGCGATGGAGCCCAAGATGAGCGTCACCAGCCCGGCCTGCAGGCCCAGATAGCAGCCCAGCAGCGCCACCATCTTGACGTCGCCGAACCCCAACCCTTCACGGTGCCGGATCTTCGCATACAGCCAGCCGCCCAGCCAGAGCACGCCCGCCGGAACGCCGGCAGCGACCAGCACGGCCGCCAGATTCGTGATCCAGCCCTGTGATTCCAGGCCCAGGATCCAAAGTACGCCATGGGCGAAGAGATCCTGCGCCGGAGCAAAAAGCGCGAACACCAAACCTGCCACCGTGCCCCAGATGGTAAATTCGTCGGGCAGAATGCGCTGCTCCAGGTCGGTGAAGAAGAGCGCCACCATCATCGCGCTGAAAAAGCACATCTTGACTGCATTGACGGTCAGCCCGTAGCGGTACACAAGGAGGAAGAACAAGCCGCCTGTGAGCAGTTCCACCACCGGGTAGCGCGGCGAAATCCGCGCATGGCAGTGGCGGCATTTTCCGCCGAGAATCGCGTAGCTGGCCAGCGGCACATTGTCATACCAGGCGATCGGCGCCTCGCAGGCAGGGCAATGCGAGCGCGGACGCACCACCGAAAGATCGCGCGGCCAGCGGTAAATGCAGACGTTCAGGAAACTGCCGATCAGCAACCCGAACAGCAGCGCGAAGCAGGCTTCAATCATGCGAGCACCTTTTGGTAGACCTCCATGGTACGGCGCACCAGGTGGTCCACGGTAAAGTTTTCGATCACCGAGCGCCGGGCGGCCCGGCCCATGCTGTGGCCGAGCGCGGGGTCCGCCGCCAGCTGGCGCAGAGCATCGGCCACCTGGCGCGCATCGTTCTCCACCAGCAGGCCGGTCTCCCCGTGGCGCACTATCTCCGGCAGACCGCCGACGCGGCTGGCAATCACCGGTACGCCGGCCGACATCGCCATCAGCACCGCCGAGCCCAGCCCTTCGGCATGGGAGAGGTAAACGAAGACAGCAGCCTGGTGCAGGCTCTCCTCCAGGCTTCGGGTGAATTCAATCTCCAGGCCGGCCATGCCCGCGGCTTCCCTGGCGAGAGACGCGCCCTTCATCGGGTCGTCGAAATTGTCCAGCGCCAGCACGCGGCTGCCGGCGGCGATCTCCAGCAGCGGGACGCCGTCGTAGACCACGGCGATCTTTTCCTGGGGCACGCCGCCCAGCATCAGCACGCGCTGGATGAACCCGGAAGCCGCCAGGTAGTGCCGCGCCCGCCGGTACTTCCATCGGGAAGCGAGTTCGAAGGCGACGCGCCGCGAGACGACGAGCGCCGCGCCGCGCCCGATAGCGCCGAGCGTATGAGCGCGCGCATCGTGAGCGTGGACCAGGTCATGCTGCCGCGCCAGGATGGCCGCCCGCGCCAGGCCGAGCCGCTCCACGCGCCAGCCGCGCTTGCGCGCTGCCGCGGCCAGGGGTGCGCCGGTGCGCGCCAGCAGCGTCGACTCCACTCCCGCAGCTGCCAGCCCCTCGATCAGCCGCAGCACCTGCCATTGGCCGCCACGCATTTCGCGCCCCGCATCCAGATGCAGGACCCGCATCAGCTCATATTTCTCGCTTTCGTATATTTGAGGAACGTGTAGAACGCCGCCATGTAGGAAATTGTCAGCCCCTCCGGACCATCCAGGAAACCGCGGTTGAGAAAGTAGCTTTGCAGAAAGGCCCACGGCGGTGAAAACAGCACCCGGTGCAGCGGCACCTTGATTCGCCGCGACGCCAGCTCCTGCGCCGCCAGCGTGGTGTACCGCTCCATCGTCTTGATATGCTCGGAAAGCGATTCGCAGGTGAAGTGCAGCAGGTTGCTCTGCAAGTGCCCCACCCGGCCCGAAACAGCCACGCTTTCATGCACGAAGTCGCCCACCCATTTGGCCTGGCGCCGGTCGTAGAGGCGCAGCTTACGGTCCGGATACCAGCCGGAATGCAGGATCCACCGGCCCATGTACCGCGCCAGCCGCGGCATGGTGTATCCGTCATAGCGCGGACCGGACTTCTTCAGGCTCCAGATTTCGGCCTCGAGCGCTTCGCTGAGCGCCTCGTCGGCGTCCAGCGAGAGAACCCAGTCGTGGCGCGCCTGGTCGGCCGCCCAGTTTTTCTGGCCGGCGTAGCCGCGCCAGTTGGCCTCAATCACACGCGCGCCCAGGTTCTGCGCCAGCTCCGTGGTGCGATCGGTTGAGCCGCTGTCCACGATCAGGATCTCGTCGCAGCAGCGCAGGCTCTCAATGGCGCGCGCGATGTTGCGTTCCTCGTTGAAGCTGATGATGGTCGCGGTGATTTTCATCGCCGCTCAGAGACCGCCGGTGGCCGCCGGGACAAACGTGAAGCAGAGCACGAAAATCAGCAGGGCCAGCAGCGCCAGCTTGCGCCGCCCCGCGTCCAGCTCGCTGCTGTCGTAAACCATCGGATGGCGCCGGCCGAAAATTAGCAGCGCCAGCCCCCAGAGCAGCCAGCCAAACCAGAACTTGCCCAGCGGCAGCAAAAGCAGGCTGAGCACCACCGAGATCACACCGTGGCGCCGGGGAATGAGTGCGTAGACAATGTGGCCGCCATCCAGCTGCCCGATCGGCAGCAGGTTGAGAGCCGTGGCCAGCATCCCGACCCAGGCCGCCCGCGCCGCGGGATGCAGATAGATGTCGCTCGCCGCGACGCCCGGAAAGATCAGTTTGCCCAGCAGCCACTCCAGGCCGGGGATGCCGAATTGCAAGCTTCCCTGGTTCGCAATGCCGGGAATTACCTTGGAGAATGCTAGCCCGATGGAGAGCGCCGGCAGCAGAAAGACGAATCCGGCCAGCGGTCCGGCGACACCGATATCGAAAAGCGCCCGCTTGGAGCAGATGGGCGAGCGCACCCGGATAAACGCACCGAAAGTTCCCAGCACTGGCGATGGCATGAAGTAGGGCAGGCTGGCATTCACGCCGTGCCGCAGCGCGGCCAGATAGTGGCCTAGCTCGTGCGCCATCAGGATGGCGAGGAGCGTGAGCGAGAACGGCAGTCCCGCCAGCAGCGCCAAGGGGTGGCGCCAGAGGTCCAGGTACATCGAAAAGCTAAGGTCGGGATCGAACGGCAGATTGCGGTCGAAGAACATCTGCATCGCCGCGCCGACCGTGGTCGTCGAAGCCAGCGTGACGGCAAATAGCAGGGCGTGCAGCCAGTAGCGGTCGCGGAAGCGGGCCTCCGGAAGGCCTGGCGCGTCCGCCACGCCGCTTTCGGCGTAGAGCGGGTAAGGTGCGGGCGGGAAATCCTGCGACGACACGATGACACGCGCGGCAGCGGCTACTGCAGCGTCTGCAACTCCTTGCCGGGCTTGAAGCGCACCGCTTTGCCCGGCGGTATGGATACCTCCGCGCCCGTGCGCGGATTCCGCCCAATGCCCGTTTTCCGGGGCTTTACGTTGAACACACCGAAGCCGCGCAGTTCGATGCGGTCGCCTTGTTCGAGAGCCTTCTTCATGGCCTCGAACACGGTCTCTACGGCCATCTCAGCTTTGGTCTTGGTGATGCCGGTGCGATTGACGACTTCGTTAATAATATCCAGCTTGATCAAAAGAGCCTCCTGTTGGCGCGCGCCAGCGAATTGCCCCGTATCGGTCAACCATATGATAGGATTGAATTTATCCACATGTCAAGCGAGGGCTCCGAAGGCCGCGGCCGGCCGGTCTCCAGTGAAGTTTTCCGGCGCGCCTGCGGCCGCTTCCCAACCGGCGTCACCATCGCCAGTGTAATCGATCACCAAGGCGCGCCGCACGGCCTCACCGTGAGTTCGTTTACCTCGGTTTCGCTCGAGCCGCCGCTCGTGCTCGTCGCTCTCGCGCACTCGGCCAGCGTGATGGATGCGTTTGGGGGCGCGCGTTTTTTTGCCGTCAACATCCTCGCCGCCAGCCAGCGCGCTCTCTCCGAGCGTTTTGCCCTCAAGGGCCACGACCGCTTCGATGGTCTCGCCTGGCACGCCGGCGAAACCGGCGTTCCGCTGCTGCAGGGCACACTGGCGGAGATCGAATGTTCCATCCAGCAGCGGTTCACCGCCGGCGACCACGAGCTCATTGTCGGCGAGATGGAGCGCGCCGCCGTCCACGACGGCGAGCCCCTGATCTACTTCCGCGGCCGCTACCACACACTCGCCGGCGGCCTGGTGTAGGGCTCGCTCCGCGGCACCGGTACCTGGCGCTGCCCACGCATTCCTGTACAGTAGTCCTGAGGAGCCGATTACTTTGTACACTGCAAGTCCCGCCCGCTATGACGGTATGATCTACCGGCGCTGCGGCAACTCCGGCATCGTTTTGCCGGCGATCTCGCTCGGCCTGTGGCACAATTTCGGCGGCGTCGACCCGCTCGAAAACAGCCGCGCCATGCTGTGCCGCGCCTTTGACCTGGGAGTCACCCACTTCGATCTGGCGAACAACTATGGGCCTCCCTATGGTTCGGCGGAAGCGACCTTCGGCCGCGCTTTCAAGATGGACCTGGAGGCGTACCGCGACGAGCTCATCATATCCACCAAGGCCGGTTACGATATGTGGCCCGGCCCATACGGCAACTTCGGTTCACGCAAATACCTTCTCGCGAGCCTCGACCAGAGCCTCAGCCGTATGGGGCTGGCCTACGTCGACATTTTTTATCACCACCGCCCGGACCCGGATACGCCGCTGGAAGAAACCATGGGCGCGCTCGACCAGGCGGTGCGCTCCGGCAAGGCTCTCTACGCCGGCATCTCCAACTACGGTCCGGAGGACACCGTCAAGGCCGCGGTTATTTTACGGCGCCAAGGCACACCCTTCCTCATTCATCAGTTCGCCTATTCGATGTTCCGCCGCGCGCCGGAGGAGGGGCTGCTCGATGCGCTGCGCCGTGAAGGCGTGGGCGGCATCGCGTTTTCTCCCTTGGCGCAAGGGCTTCTCAGCGAACGCTACTTCGCCGGAACCATACCGGCTGATTCTCGTGCCGCGCGGCCCAAGGGCTTCCTCAGGCCTAAAGACGTGGACGACCATCGCGTCGGGCAGGCGCGCGCCCTCAATGCCATCGCCCAGGCTCGCGGCCAGAGCCTGGCCCAGATGGCGTTGGCGTGGGTGTTGCGCGACGCCGCCGTTACCAGCGCGCTGGTCGGTACCAGCCGCGTTGAGCAGTTGGAGCAGAACGTCGCCACCATACAGAAGCTGGACTTCAGCAAGCAAGAGTTGGAAGCAATCGAAAAGATTCTCGCCGTTTAGGTTAGGACAGACGATCGATTTATGTCGTCTGTCAAGATGCCAGCGCTTGACAGACCACGAAAA
>CAZZHN010000008.1:24080-45703 GCA_964654065.1 uncultured Solibacteraceae bacterium | reverse complement strand
GATGGAGAGGCGGTTGCGGCTGGCGGACCTGCGCCGTTCGCCGAGCCGGCGAAACTGGTGAACCGGCTTCGCAACAAGCTCATCCTGATCTTTCTCGGGGCCACCCTGGTTCCGCTGCTGGCCACTCTCTGGATCACATCGGCCGGCTCCAAGTACCTGCTCGATTTCTCCACCACGGGTCAGCTGGACGCACTCAGTCAATCGCTGGAGGAGACCGGCCATACGTTCTATCAGCGCGCCGTGCAGGACCTGAAACAGCGCGCGGCGCGTGGCGAAGTGCCGCCGCAGGAATATCGCGCTGCCCAACGGCAGCAATGGCCGGAAGCGGTGAGGAGCTTTGCCGACAGCCATGACAGCGAACGGTGGGTGCGGACCGGCATCGAAGGCGACCGGCTTGATTATCTGGTGCGCCAGGGCGGCGACGTCCGCGTCTATTCGGAGGACCTGGGCATCCCGATGGACCGGCTCAGCCGGCAGATCGGCGATGCGCGGCGCCTGGTGGAAGACGCGCGGGAGCGCGATTTGCGGCGCGGGTTCCGGGTGACCTATATCCTGCTGGCGGCTTCGTTCTGGCTCATGTCGCTGGCGCTGCTGGTGTTTCTGGCCCATTACGTCAGCCGGCCCATTCGGCAGCTGACCGAAGGCCTGTCGAGGCTGGCGGCCGGCGACCTGAACGCCCGCGTGCCCACGGATCGCGACGACGAGGTTGGTCGCGCCATTCAGGCCTTCAACCGCCTGGCCACGCGGCTGCGGGAGAGCACGGACCGCCTGGTTTACCTGGGCCAGATGGCGAGCCGGCAAACGCTGGCGCGCAAGATGGCGCACGAAGTGAAGAACTCGCTCACCCCCATTCGCCTCACAGTGGAGGAAATGCTGGCGCGCTATCAGGAGGCCGACCGCGGTTTTATGGCGCAGGCAGCGGACATCGTCGTGGATGAGATCGAGACCCTGGAGCGGCGCGTGCGCGCGTTTTCCGAGTTCGCCGCCGAGCCCCCGGTCGAGCCGCGCGACGTGGATGTCAACTCGCTGGTCGAGGAGCGGGTGGCGCTGCTCAAGACCGCGCATCCGGAAGTGGCTTACGACTGCCGGCTGGCGCCCGGCGCCCCGCGCGTGAAGGCGGACCAGGACCTGCTGAAGGGCATCCTGACCAACCTGCTTGAGAACGCAGCCGAAGCGGCCGGCGCGGGCGGCCACATCCTGGGCGTGACCGCGGCGGAAAACGGACGGGTGGCGATTGAGGTGCATGATTCGGGGCCGGGTTTGAGCGAGCAGGCACGCGCTTCCCTGTTCCAGCCGACGATTTCGTTCAAGAAGCGGGGCATGGGGCTGGGGCTGTCGATCGCGCGCAAGGGCGCGCTGCTGTCCGGCGGGGATATTGTCGCAGTGAAGGGAGAACTGGGCGGCGCAGGCTTCCGCGTGCTGCTGCCGGTCGAGACCAATGGCGTCCAAACGCTTGCTGATCGTGGATGACGAAGAGAATATCGGCCGCTCGCTGCGCATGATACTGGAGCGCGAGGGCTACGCCGTGAACGTGTGCAAGTCGGCGGCCGAATTCCGCCGGCACCCGGACGTGGAGCGGGCCGACGCCTTCCTGTTCGACATCAAGCTGCCCGATGGCAACGGCATCGAGCTGTTGAAAGCAACACGGCAGAACGGCACCGCCGCGCCAGCGATCATGATTTCCGGACACGGCACGATTGCCGACGCCGTAGAAGCCACCCGGGCCGGCGCTTTCGATTTCCTGGAGAAGCCGCTCAGCCGCGACCGCGTGCTGGTGGCGGTGAAGAACGCGCTGGAAAGCTCCAGCCTGCGGCGCGAGAACGAGCGCCTGCGCGAACTGGTGGGCGGCAGCCCGAAGATGATCGGCGCCAGCCCGTCGTGGCAGCGCGCCGTTGAGCAGGCGACCTTGGCCGCGCGATCCGATGCGCGCGTGCTGTTGATCGGCGAATCGGGCACCGGCAAGGAACTGCTGGCGGCACACATCCACGCCTTGAGCCCGTTCGCCAACGGCCCGTTCGTTAAAGTGAACTGCGCCGCGATTCCCACCGAGCTGCTCGAGACCGAGTTGTTCGGTCACGAGAAAGGATCCTTCACCGGTGCCACGGCGGCGCGCCGCGGCAAGTTCGAACTGGCCGACGGCGGCACCATATTCCTCGACGAAGTGGGCGATTTGCATGGCGCATCGCAGGCCAAACTGCTGCGCGTGCTGCAGGAAGGCGAATTCCATCGCGTCGGCGGCGAGCAGATCATTCGCGTCAGCGTGCGCGTGATTTCCGCCACCAATCGCGACCTGAGCGGGTTGGTCGCGCAGGAAAAGTTTCGCGACGATCTGTACTACCGCCTCAACGGGGTGCCCATCCGCGTGCCGTCCCTGCGCGAGCGGCCGCACGACATACGTCTCCTGGCCGAGTACTTTCTGGAGGAATTCTGCGCGCGCAACAACTTCCGGCCGAAGAAGATGGATGACGGCGTGTTTCCGGTGCTGGAGGCCTACGCCTGGCCGGGCAACGCGCGCGAACTGCGCAACGTGGTGGAGCGGATGGCCATTCTCACCGCCGGCGAGCGGCTTTCGCGGGAATCCATCCCCGTCGAGGTGCGCGTGCAGCGCGAGACATCGGCCAAGTCCACCATCCAGGAAGCGCGCGAATCCGCCGAGCGCGAACACATCATGCGCGCGCTCGAAGAAACCAACTGGAACGTCTCCGGCGCTGCCCGCGCCCTGGGCATGGAGCGCACCAACCTCCACAAGCGCATCCGCGCCCTCGGTTTGAGCCGCGGACGATAACGCGGCCTTCTTTTTGTTGTGGGGCAGAATGCTGTCCCGCGCGGGACATCTCCGCGCGTTTCCGATCGCCAATCGGCACGCAGCTTACCAAGCTGCCCCACGTGGCCAATTCCAACCTGTTCATCGACAAACCACTGTACGCCGAGAACCGGTAAACTCCAGAAGTGCGCTTGCTGCTCATCCTTTCCGCCACTGCGCTAGTCGGGCAGAGCGCCAACGTCGTACTCGAAGACTCGAACTGGCGTGCTGACATCCAGCCTTCGACGCTGGCCGCTGTCGGCCGCACCGCAGACGGGAAGACGTTACCCATATCAGCCGGCCTCGCCGCGCTGGGAGCAGCCAAGAACCTCCAGCAGAGCGCGCAATCGGCTTCCTGGGATCTACCAACGGCGCAGATCCACGTCGCCGCCAGGATGGAGAAGGGCCGCCTCTTCGTCGAAATCGCCTCCGCCCGGCCCGGCGAGTTCACCTGGCCGCTGATCCGCGCGGATCCACAGCAGCGCGCTATCATCCTGCCTCGCGGCGAAGGCTTCTACGTCCCAGTCCACGAAGCGCGCTGGCGCGGGTTCGTGTCGGACCATCCGTTCCAGACCATGGAAGATCTCTCCATGCCTCTCTGGGGTATCGACTATGGAAGCCATTCGCTGACTTACATCCTGACTAACCCGCTGGACAATTCTCTTTCCTTTGCGCCCGACGGCGATGGCCTGTGCTCCCGCCTCACGCATCAGTTTCCGCGTAACGACTTCACCACCAGCTACGGCCTGATGATCGTGCCCGGTGGCGATTCGCCCGTCGAACCGGCGCGTATTCTCCGCCAATGGCTGCTCGATCGCGGCGAGTTTGTCACGCTTCAGGAAAAGCTGAGCAAGCTGCCGGATCTGGAAAAGCTCTTCGGCGCAGCGCATATCTACCTCTGGGCCGATGGCGTACTGGATGCGGAGGACGTCCGCGATTGGCCGGCCCTGGTGGAGGCTCTGCGTCATCCCCGCACAGCCGGCGCCCACCGCGTCGTTTCGCTCTTTCCGGTCGTCGTGTGGCACGCGCTGGTCGTGGATACTCCATCGGCTTACCTGAAGGCCGAGCTAATCGCCGGCCTGAACGCCGTCCTGCGGCGAAGGGACCTGTTTCGGGCTGCGATCTGGCCGCCAGGCTCACTGCCGACGTCCGTTCGCGGCATTGCCGAAAACGCTGGCTCGCGCCCCGGCGCCGACATCGTCAGGCTCAACGCCTGCCTGCTGAGCGCCTCCTTTCCCGGCCTGCTGGTCGGCCCAAACGAGTTCGGAAGCGGCATTTCCCCCAAGATGATTCGCCGTCTGCAAGACGCCGGATTTGACCGGCTCTGGCTCGGTGTGCCGGATCTGGATGTGCTCCGACAGTTACCCGAAACTGCGCTCGCCGCTAAACGCGCCGGCTACCTGTTTGCGGCGTACGATTCGTATCACAGCATTCATCCCCCTGGCGCCCCGCGCACTTGGGAGACCGCGCAATTCGATCGGGCGCTCTATGACGAAGGCTCCATCGTCAATGCCGACGGCCACAGAGACCGCGGCTTTCAAAGCGTTGGATCCCACCTGAGCTCCTTAGCTGCGATCTCCTATGTGCACCGGCGCGTGAATTCGTGGATGGAGGAGTTCGGCTTTAATTCGTATTTCGTTGACTGCGACGCCACCGGCGAATTGTTCGCGAATTACTCCCCGCGCTTTCCGCAGACCAAGCGGCTCGATCTGCAACTCCGCCTCGAGCGGTTGGCGTGGATACGCGATACCTTTCACGTTGTCATCGGCTCGGAAGTCGGCGCATCCTTCGCTGCGCCCGTCATCCACTTCGGACACGGCATGATGACTCCAGGGTTCGGATGGGGAGACCCTCTGCTGCACGACGCGAAGTCCCCTTATTTCGTCGGCAACTATTACCCCGCGGGCGCTCCCGCCGTCTTCTTTCGCCAGACCGTGCTGCCGCGCAAATACCAGGACACCTTCTTCGACCCGCGCTACCGCCTGCCGCTGTATCAGGCCGCGTTTCACGACTCCATCGTCACCACGCATCACTGGCTCGAGCCGAGCACCAAGTTCAGCAACGTGCTGGCGGTGAATGAGCTGCTGGAGCTGCTCTATGCCGTGCCGCCGTTATACCATCTCAATCTTGCGGAGCTGGCGAAGCGGCGTCAAGAGCTGCAAACGCATTACGCTTTCTTCTCGCCGAACTATCGAAAGCTGGCCCTGCTCCCGCTTTCCCATTTCGCCATCCTGACGCCGGATCGCCTGGTGCAGGAAACGGAGTTCGGCAGCGAGGCGCAGATCATCGCGAATTTCGGCGACGCGCCCTACGTTTACCAGGGTCATCCTGTTCCACCGGCTGGAATCCTGCTGGTCTGGGAGAAGAGCGGCAAGCTGGAGACTTACCTCTCGCAATATGCGAACCGCCGCGCCCCGGCCGGAAGCGATGACCCGCAGCGGGGGACTCTGCGCCGCCGGCCCGGTTAATCGGAGTCGCCGATCAGCGTGATCGAACCGATCCCACCCTGCACGTCGACGCGTACCCTTACCTTGGACGTCGGGTAGGCGTCATTTTCCCAATGATCGCCCTCTTTCCGCAGGCCGCGGGTCTTGATCTCGCCGATGCCGCCATTGGCGTTGGCATATACGCCGGCGCTGGCCGGCAGCCGCACGATGGCTTCGCCAATCCCTCCCTGAATGTGCACGTTGTAGTCGTGCTGCGGCCGCCCGCGCAAATCCAGGTTGAGGCTGCCTACACCCATCTGAACGCTTACACCTCTCAAGTTCAGCGATCCGAGATCGAGCTGCGCTTCCCCAGCACCGAAGTTCACGCCGAAGTCGAGCGCCGTGTCCCGGCCGAAGCGGAGGTCCCATTCGTATTTCGTGGGGCCCGGGCTGAAGTGGACGTGGCCCGTATTCCCCTGGTCGATCGTAAGTGTCCCGGCGTCGTATTTTACTCTCGGCTTCCAGGACGGGACATTGTAGGTGAAGTAGGCCTGCAATAGTTTCTCAGTGCCGCTGCCCACCTGCAATTTGCCGGCGCCCATGTTGAGGTTCACTTTGACGATCTCGGATTTGTCACGGTCGAGATGGAACGAATCGTAAGCCAGCGGCCCGGTCGGGCTCGTGTTGATGACGCACCCGGCCAGGCACAGGACCGCTCCGGCGGATAGCAAACTCTTCAGGATCATGCCTTCACCTCGCACGAGCCGGGTTAGCGATATCGGCTGTGCAACAAGTTCCTATGCGTACGATACGGTTCCAGGTCTACGCAGGTTCATTGGATCACACGGCGCGGCCCCAGGCGAGTTCCCGATGGGCTGCAGCATCGCTCCTGGCGGGCAGTGGCGGACCGGCCGAGGACGCTTCGCGCTTGGATAAACAACATCAACCTGTTCAATCGGCTGCGGCGAATTCTGTCGGCCGCTCGCGGATTCCGCTGGGAGCCGCGAATGGCTTTCCCGGTACTCGAAAGACGTCAAAAAAACCTTGCAAGCCAGGAAAGAGTTGGTTATTCTGGTTATGGACAGACTAGTACCCATGTAACGTCACTGGGTCGGGACGTTTTCATCAATGGTTGTCAGCATCCTAATCGCGGCGTTCTCTATCGTACTGGTAATCTACTGGTTTCGTTACAGTTGTATCCTGATGCTCCGCAATTCGAGCCTGGAGACCGAGGCGGGTGGCACGGTCGACTATCAGTTCAGTTGTGGCCAGGTGAAAGAACTGTTACGCGGGGAAACGCATTTGGATGGGCTGGAGAGGGCGCTTGAGCGCGACTACCGGCTGGTCACCTACCTGATCGATCACGCCGCCGGGCTGGACTTGAATTCGCTTGAGGATCGCCTCCTGATGCTGGACTGTCGCGTGATGCGTCTGTATTACCGCGCCACTAAGAGCGCCGCACCGGAACGCGCACGCGCTGCGCTCCGCGAGATGGCCGAGGTGCTCGGCATTTTGGCGCGCCGTCTCGACCAGCGGGCCGGGTTGCGATCCGAGGCCTAAGCTCCGGCTGGTTCTCCTTTCTTCCTGTACACTCCATGTCACTCCGAAGGCGGGAGAATCTCGTCCGGGACCCGGCGCGCCGGTGCTTTAGAATATAGAGGTGGGAACCCAAGCTGCGCTGGCTGAGGCTGTTGACCGTTTGAACGCGGTTCGCCGGGAGATCGCGAAAGTCATTGTCGGGCAAGATGACGCGGTTGAAGGCGTGTTGATTTGTCTGTTGGCCTCGGGCCACGTACTGCTGGAAGGCGTACCCGGCCTCGGAAAGACGACGCTGCTGCGGACCCTGGCGCGCACCCTGCAGCTCAAGTACTCGCGCATTCAATTCACTCCCGATCTGATGCCCGCCGATATCGTGGGCAGCGTCATCATCGACACCGGCGAAGGCGGCGGCAAGGCGCTGCGATTCCAGCCGGGTCCGGTCTTCGCCAACCTTGTGCTGGCTGACGAAATCAACCGGGCTACGCCGAAGACACAGTCGGCGCTGCTGGAAGCGATGCAGGAGGGCACGGTCACCAGCGGCACAACGACCCACGAACTGGAGCGGCCGTTTCTGGTAATGGCGACGCAGAACCCGATCGAAATGGAAGGCACTTATCCGCTGCCGGAGGCGCAGCTGGACCGCTTCCTGATGAAGATCCTCGTAACGTATCCCAGCCGCGAGGAACTGGGCCGCATTGTCGACCGCACGATCCAGCGCGAGGAACTGGCTCCCATCGCGGTGATGGACCGCGACGCGATTCTGGAGGTCCGCGCCGTGTGCCGCGAGGTGCTGGTGGCGCCGCACGTGCGCGAGTACGCTGTGCGCCTGGTGCTGGCCACCCAGCCGGAACAGAAAGAGGCGCATGAGCTGGCGCGCAGCTACGTGCGCTACGGCAGTTCGCCGCGCGGCGCGCAGGCGCTGGTCGAGTGCGGCCGCGTGCTGGCCCTGATGCGCGGCCGCTATCATCTGTCTGCCGAGGACATACGGACGGTCGCCCCAGCGGTACTGCGGCATCGCATCATCCTCAATTTCGACGCTCACACCGACGGCCAGACGCCGGAAAGCATCCTGCCGGCCATCATCCAGGACGTAACCGCCGCGGCCGCCGCCGCGTAGGAACCGCTATGCCCACGGCCCCTCTGCTGGACCGGCAGTTTCTGGAGAAGCTGGAGCGGCTCACCATTCACTGGCAGAAGTCTTTCGGCGGCCTGGTGGGCGGCCACAACCGCTCGCGCTATGCCGGCCCGGGCCAGGAGTTTCTGGATCACCGCAACTTTCATCATGGCGACGATGTGCGCGCCGTCAATTGGCGCGCCTACCTGCGCCTCGAGAAGCTGTTTTTGAAAATGTTTCAGGTTGAGCCGCGCGTGCCTGTCCGCCTGCTGCTCGACATGAGCGATTCCATGATCGCCGGCGCCAAGCTGGACTATGCGCGCAAGCTGGCCGCGGCGCTCTGCTATGTCGGGCTGGTGCGGCTCGACAGCATCGAGGTCCACGGCTTCTCCGACCGCCTTTCCGAGCGCGTGCTTTCCTGCGGCGGGCGGCACCGCTTTCCCGGCGTCATGGACCGTCTGGCGGCCATGTCCTCCGGCGGCGCCACCGACTACCTCAAAGTAGTGCGCGAATTCATCGGGACCTACCCCCAGGCCGGGCTGCTCATCATCATTTCCGATTTTCTAGACGATGGAAGCTGCGAAAAGGCGCTGGGCTACCTGGCCGACTTTGGCCATGAGTTGATGCTGCTGCAGGTCTGGGCCGACGAGGACCGCATGCCGCCGTGGGAGGGTGAACTGGAGCTTCGCGACGCGGAAACCGCGGCCCGGCTCAAACTCGACTTCGACGAAATCGCGCGCCGGCGCTACACCGCTGCGTTCGACGCCTATGCTGCCGGCATCCAGACCATGGCCCTGCGCAGCGGAGGACGCTGGGCCGGAATCGCCACGTCACAGGCGCTCGAAACGGTCATCTTCGGCGACCTGGTCCGCACCCGGGGAATCGCATGAGGTGGCGGCAAGTGTGGCGCACGCACTCCTGCGTGCCGCGTCGGCACTTTTGCCGACGCCGGCCGGTGTCCTGGAGCGAAGACGCGTCCAGTAGAGACTCGACGCTGCACGCAAGAGTGCGTGCGCCACGGCGCTAGCCATGTTCCTCGTCAACCTCACCCTGCTCCAACTGGCCGGCATGCTTGGCGCGGTTTCCGCCATCGCGGTGGCGCTTTACCTGCTCGACCGTTCGCGCCGGCAGCAGGTGGTTTCGACGCTCCGATTCTGGGTGGCCGCCGAACAGCCGGCAGTGGCGGCCAGGCGGCGCCACGTGCAGCAGCCGTGGTCGCTCCTGCTGCAGTTGGCGGGCATGGGGCTGCTCCTGCTGGCTATCGCCCAGCCGCGCTTGGGCGGGCCGGCGCAAGCGGGCCGGGATCATGTCATCCTGCTGGACACTTCCGCGTGGATGGGAGCGGCCTCCGGCAAAACCACCCTGATGGAATTGGCGCGTCGCCGCGCGCTCGCCTATTTGCGCGCTCTGCCCGCGCGCGATCGCGTCATGCTGGTGCGGGTGGATGCCATGGCGACGCCCGCCACGCGGTTTGAGCCGGACCGCCAAAAAGTGGAAGCGGCCATTCGTGATTCCGCGGCGGGAGCCACTGCGTTGAATCTCGACCAGGCTTTCGCCTTTGCCAGGCGCATCCAGCCACAGGCAGGCCGAGGCGCGGGCGAAATCGTCTATGCAGGGCCGGGCCGCATCGCCGAACCGGATTCTGGCGCGCCGCCCCCGCCCTCCAACCTGCGCGTGCTGGCGATTGCCGATGTTCCGGAAAACTGCGGGCTGCGCAAAATCGGCGCGCGGCGTTCTCCATCGGCGCCCGACACCTGGGAGATCTACGTCTCTCTGCGCAACTACGGCACGATGCCGCGCACTGCCACGCTGGCGCTCGACTTCAGGCCGGCCAGCGCACGGCTCGGCATGCCGCGGACCATTGTGGGCAGCCGCCGGCTCGTGCTTGATCCTGAAGCTGACGCGGAGGTCAATTTCGCGCTGCGGGACACCGCCGGCGGTGTGGTGGGCGCGACCTTGACGCCGCATGACGGTTTTCCCTCCGACGACCACGCGGAAGTCGCATTGCCCGCGCAACCGAGCCTCACCGTGACGGTGTATTCGGAAGATCCCGATCTGCTGCGGCCGGTGCTGTCGGCCACACCCCGCGTGACGCCGGTCTTTCGCAAGCCATCCGAGTACCGGCCAGACGGCTCCGGCCTCACCATCCTCGACCGCTTCATTCCGCCGGAGCGGCCAGCATCCGATTCTATCTGGATCGATCCTCCCAGTCAGGGCTCGCCCATTCCGGTTCGTACCGTGGTGACCGGCGTGCCGTTCGCCGCCTGGGATACCGCCCATCCGGCCGCAGCAGGTCTGCGCGCTACGGACTTCAAACTCGATCGCGCCAGCGTCTTCGAAGCCGCACCCTCTGATGCCGCCATTGGCAGCGTGGAAGGGGGCCCGGTCATCGTGGCCAGGCCGTCGCGGCCGAAAATCGCCGTGCTGGGCTTTCATCCCGCTCTATCCGGCATGCGCTACGAACTGGCCACACCCCTGCTGTTCGCCAACTTGCTGCGCTGGGCGTCGCCGGAGATCTTTCGCCGCTCGGAAATCAGCGTGGATACCGCCGGCACGGTGCAACTGATCCTCGACCGTGATGTCCGCCTGGACGAGGTCAGTGTGACCGGGGACGGCGGCGCCCCGCTGCCATTCACTCTGGACGGCCACACGCTGCATTTCTTTTCCGGCGCGCCGGGCACGGTACGCGTGCTGGCAGGCGACCGCGAATACGTGTATTCGCTCTCTCTGCCTCAATTGTGGGACGCCACATGGACGCCGCCCGCCGGCGCCCGCCGCGGCGTTCCCCGTTTCCCCGTGGTGGCAGATGCCGCCGGCGATTTGTGGCCATGGCTCGCGGCGGCAGGAGGTGCATTGCTGCTGGCGGAGTGGCTGCTGTTCGGGCGTTTCCGCCGCGCCGCGTCTACCGCGCGACCTCGCATACTACGCGTCCGGCACGCGGCCCTGGAGACCCGGCGATGAGCGTTGCCCATCCTTGGTTCCTGCTGCTGGCGCTGGCGCCCGCCCTGTGGGCAGCCTGGGAGTGGCGTAGCGCCGGGCGCCGCTCGGCCCTGCTGTTGAAGGCAGCGGCGTTTGTGGCTTTGGTGGCCGCACTCGCCGGACCACGCATCACCGTTTACAGCAGCAAGGTAGCGGTGGTGATTCTTGCCGACACATCCGCCAGTGTGAGCGCGGGTGACCTCGCTGCCGAGTCTGCCTTTGCTACCCACGCCGGCCGGTCGCGCGGCCGGCACTGGTTGCGCGTCATCCCATTCGCGCGCACCATTCGCGATCTCGCGCCAGAGGAAGCGGACGCCCACGCGCTGCACCTGCGGCCCACCGCCGGCTCTGCCGGCCGCGCCACCGATCTCGAAGCCGCGCTCCGCGACGGCGTCGCCTCCCTGCCCGCCGGCATGGTGCCGCGCGTGGTGCTGGTGTCCGATGGCCTTGAAAACCTCGGCAGCGCTGCCCGCGCCATTTGGCAGGCGCGCCAGCTTCGCATCCCGGTTGACACCGTGGCGCTGGCCGGCAGTCCCCAGCCGGGCCTGCTGCTCGAAGCCTCCAGCGTGCCCGGCCAGGTGTATTCGGGCGAGCGTTTTTCCATCCTCGTCACTCTCACCGCGCCGCGCGCCGCCAGGGCTTCCGTTGACATGACCGCCGAGGGCCGGCCGATCGGTTCCAGCCAGGTCGATCTCGCTCCCGGCATCAATCATCTGCGGCTGCATGCCTCGGTGAATACCGTAGGCGCCATTGCGCTCGCCGGCAGAATCACGGCGCCTGGTTTGGGTGAGGCACGCTTTGAAAACGCCGTCACACTCGCGCGGCCCAGCGCGCTGATCGTCTCCAATGATCCGCCCGCGAGCGAGGTCCACCTGCAGCGCGTGCTCGAGGCCAACCAGTTCGCCGTCGACCGCGCCCCGGACGGCGTGCCGCTGAAGCTCGACCGTTACCAACTCGTGGTGATCAACAACTGGGACGCCGAGGCGGTTCCAGCGGCGCGCCAGGCTGCCCTCGAAAACTATGTAAAGAGCGGCGGGGGACTGGCCTGGATTGCCGGCGAGCGCAATGTCTACGTGCCGAAGAAAGGAAGCGAGGACGACCCCCTGGATCGCCTGCTGCCGGCCCGCGTGGCACCGCCGCGTTCGCCCGAGGGCACCGCCGTCGTGCTCATCATCGACAAGTCTTCTTCCATGGAAGGGCGCAAGATAGAACTGGCGCGCCTGGCAGCCATCGGCGTCGTCCAGAATCTGCGGCCCATCGATTCGGTCGGCGTGCTCATCTTCGATAATTCCTTTCAATGGGCCGTGCCGATACGCAAAGCCGCTGACCGCGACGGCATCGCCCGGCTGATTTCCGGCATCGCGCCCGACGGCGGCACGCAGATCGCGCCCGCCCTGGCCGAAGCCTACGCCCGCATCCAGACGCAGAATGCCGTTTCCAAGCACATCGTGCTGCTCACCGACGGCATTTCCGAAGAGGGCGACAGCGTCGATCTGGCCCACCAGGCACTGGCCAACCGGGTGACCATCTCGACCGTCGGACTCGGCCAGGACGTCAATCGCGCGTTTCTGGAAAAGGTCGCCGCCACGGCTGACGGCAAATCGTATTTTCTCAACGATCCTGCAGGGCTGGAACAGCTCCTGCTCCGCGACGTCGAAGAGCACACCGGCACCACCGCGGTTGAAAAGCCGGTCGCCGCCAAGGTCGTGAAGCAGGCCGAAGTCCTGGCCGGGGTGGGCATGGACCAGGCGCCGCCTCTCAGCGGGTACATTCGCTTCGAGGCGAGGCCGGCTTCGGACACGATTCTGCAGGCCGGCTCCGACCCGCTGCTGGTGCGCTGGCAGTATGGCCTGGGGCGCGTCGTCGTGTTTGCCTCCGATGCCAAGAACCGCTGGGCCGCCGCCTGGGTCCAGTGGCCGGGATTCGATCGCTTGTGGTCCAACATCTTCCGCGATCTGCTGCCCCATGCGCCGGCCAGCGAAGCCACCGCCGATTTCGACCGCGCTTCGAACCTGCTGGTGGTCGATTACCGCCTTTCGAAAAACGTCGAAGCGCCGCGCATCAATCCCGATATCTTCGTCCTCGGTCCGGATGGCTTTCAGTCCCCGCTCCCGCTGAGCAAAGTCGCCGCGGGCGTTTACCGCGGGCGCTTGCCCATCGGCCAGCACGAAGGCCTGTTTCGCGTTCGCCCGCTCCAGGAGAGCGCGGCCTTCCCGGAAGTCGGGTTCTACCGCCAGGAGGACGAATTGACGGAGTACGGCAACAATGAGCCGCTGCTGCGACAGATCGCGTCGGCCACCAGCGGCCATTTTGACCCCACCCCGGGCGAGGTGTTCGATTCGGGCGGACGCTCCATCCAATCCACCATGGAACTTTGGCCCGGCCTGCTGGGGCTGGCGCTGATTCTCAATCTCACCGAGTTGGTGCTGCGCAAATGGAAAGGTGTGCGCGTCGCCTTGCGCCTCCAGCCCGCCGCGGCTTGAAGAACATTACGACTGATGCTCCGTCACGCGCACCGGCCGGCCCATCGTCCCCCACCAGGGTCACCCACAGCTACGGCTGGCTGGGAAGGACGTTAAGCCGGTCGAATTCGGCCTTCTCCTTTTCGCCGTCGGCAGGCCGGTTGAGCCGGAAGTAAAGCGCGGAGAGCTCGACGTGCGGCTGCGCCCACGTAGGGTTGAGGCGGATGACGTGCTCGAAGTCTTTGACCGCGTCCTCGATTCTGTTTTCGCTCCGCTCCAGCCGGGCCATCTCGTAAAGGGCGAGGAACGACTCGGGTTGGATCTTCAAGGCGTGTTCGAGATGGAGCCGCGATCCGGGAAGGTCTCCCGCGGTGCGGAGAATCTTTCCCAGCGTGAATTGGGCGTCGAAATCGTTGGGATCGGCGCGCAGCGCTGTCTTGAGGGCCTCGATGGCTCCGTCGGAGTCGCCGAGCAGCGGAAGAGCCATGCCGCGCAGCGTGTACGCGCCGGGCATCTGCGGATCCAGCTTGAGGGCGGCATCGGCGTCATCGCGCGCATTCTCGAAGAAGCTGATCTTAAGGGCGATCTGGCCTGCGAGCAGATAGGCCTCGGCGCTGTGCCCGAGGCGTCCGACTTTTTCGTAGCGCTCCATGCCCTCGCGCGCATGGCCCGTCCGGACGAGAACCGGGGCGAGCAGCGAGGCGACGCCGAGGTCATCCGGATTGGCCGCTTCGATGGGGCCGAGCATCCCGAGAGCCTGCTCGTCCTGGCCCAGGTGGGCATAGCAATCGCCGAGCAGGGTGGAAATTCGCGTGTCGGCAAGGTTCCCGCGGTGGAGGATGTCGAGTTGAGTGGCGGCGTCAGCGAAAGCCGACTTCTTGTAATAGGCGATGGCCAGATTGAAGCGGAGGGCGGTATTGGATTCATGGCCCGCGAGGGCGGCCAGGTACTGTTCGATGGCTTCATCGAAGTGGCCCTGCCGGGCGAAGATGACTCCCAGGTTGGCGCGCGCTTCCACCGAGTCGGGCCGAAGCTTGAGCAGCGCCTGGTAGTCGCGAATCGCGGTCGTATCATCGCCGTGCTGTTGTGCCGCTACCGCGGCGTGAAAGAGTTGTTCCGGACCGGCGGGCTGCGCCGCGGCGGCGCAGGCCAGCAGCCACAGTAGGGCGCAAAGGCGCATCCATTTCAGGATAACTGGTATTTGCGTTATCGTAATACCAAATGCATGCGGCAGGGTTGAAGAGGACAGCGCGACGTGCGCCGCTGGCCGTGGCGTTGGCGCTCGCTGCCGCAGCGTGCGCGCAGAGCCAGTCAGCCCCGAATTTTGAGGATGTCGCGCAGCGGGCTCAGGCAGTGCTGGGGAAACAACCGGCGGAGGCGGCCCGGCTCTACCGGCAGGCCGTCGAGCTGCGGCCGGACTGGGCGGAAGGCTGGTTCGATCTGGGCGCGTCGCTGTACGACCTGGGGCGCTACGCGGAAGCGCGCGACGCCTTCCGGAAGGAAGTAAAACTGGCGCCCAGGATGGGCCCCGGCTGGGCGTTCCTCGGCCTGGCGGAGGCCGAAGTCGACGCGCCGGAGCAGGCCGTCGCCGACATCATGAAAGGCGAGGGTCTGGGGATTCGAGGCAACCACGAGTTCGAAGTCGCGGTGCGCCTCAAGGCGGCGGGGCTGCTGATCAAGGCGTCGGCTTTCGACGAGGCGTTGCCCCAGCTGCGGCCGCTGGCCGACGGCACCGAGAACTCGCAGCCCGTGGTGGATACGATGGGCCTGTGCGCGCTGGCGCTTCCCCACACGATGGCCGAGTTAACCGAAGAGCAGCGCGTGGTGGTGCGGCTGACGGGAAAGGCGGCCTGGGGCCTGGTGAGCCAGCGGCCGGAGGAATCGAACGCCGCCTACTTACAGTTGCTGGCGCAGTATCCGAAAGCGCCGGGCGTGCATTACGCGCATTCCCTCTACCTCATTGAGACGGATCTGGACGCGGCACTGGCGGAACTCGAGATCGAAGTTAAGAATACGCCGACGCATTGGCCGGCGCTGATTCTGATGTCGACCCTGCGCATTCGGCAGGGAACGCCCGATCTGGCGCTGGAGTCGCTCCGGCAGGCGCTGAAGGTGACTCCCGCGCGGTACCTCTGGGTTTGCCACGCCGAAATGGGGCGGGCCTATCTGACCTCCGGCGAGGCCGCAGCCGCGGTCAGCGAACTGGAGATCGCGGTGCGGCTCCAGCCGGGCAATGCGCAGGTTCACTATCTGATGGCGCAGGCATACCGGCGGGCCGGCAAGAAAGAGGATGCGCAAAAGCAGACGCTGGAGTTCGAGAAGCTGAAAGCGCAGCAGGACCCGGCGGCCGTGCCCGAGTATCAGCGGTTCCTGCTGGGCGGGGCGAAGTAAGCGCTCCCTCCGCTCACCTACGCGGTGGCGCATGCTGTCAGCCTGCAGGGTCGAGAGTCGTCTCGACCTTTCTTGCTGCGATCGGCACGGATACACGCCGGAAAGAAAAGCCGGGACGACTCCCGGCTCAGCAGCCTCGACAGGCTACGCCACGACTTATTTCGCGGGCTCTGTAATCGGAACGATGCGGTCGGCCGGGACGTCGTGGAGCAGCTGATGGATGCCGCTCGGCCAGGTGATCTCGATTTCCTTGGCGGCGGCGGAAGCGCCGAGGCCGAAGTGGACACGCGGATCGCTGGAGCAGGCGTAGCCCGTGCTGGTGGTGACGTGATTGTATTGCACCAGACCGTCCGCCGTGCTGAGGCGCACCTTGGCGCCGATGGCCATGCGGTTGCTTTTCGTGCCCGTGAGCTTGAGCAGAATCCAGTGATTGGAATTCCGCGTCGTGTTGTGGAAGATCTTCGCCTGGCCGCCGAGCACGGAGACGACGGCATCCATCCTGCCGTCGTTGTCCAGGTCGCCGACGGCGAGCCCGCGGTGCATCGACGCCTTCTGGAAATCAGGACCCGCGGTGGCGCTGACATTCTGAAACCTTCCGTTGGTGAGATTCCGGAACACCGAAGGCGGCTCTTCGGCGTGGCGCGGCGAATAGAGGGTGATATTGTTCTGCACGTTGCCGCGCGCCACCATTAAGTCCTTCCATCCGTCGTTATCCAGATCGACGATGGCATTGGACCATCCCGACATCTCGAAGGTGTCCATCGCGATCTTGGATGGCGCCGTCCGGTCGTCGAACTGGCCGCGTCCAAGGTTCACAAACAGCGGGAAAGTCTCCTTTTCCACGGCGGTCACCCAGAGGCTGGGGAATCCCTTGTTGAAGAGGTCGCGGAAATCGACGCCCATGCCGGAGATGACGTTGCCGTTTTCCGGGAACGCCACGCCCGAATCGAGCGCGACTTCCTCAAACCGCTTGCCGCCGATGTTGTGGAACAATTGCATCGGAGCGTCGTCGTTGGCCACAAAGATGTCGCTGTACCCGTCTCCATCGTAATCGGCGACGGCGACGCCCATGCCGCGGCCGAAGTGGTCCGCAATGCCGGTCTCCACCGAGACATCGGTGAAGGTGCCATCGCCGTTATTGCGATATAGGGTGTTGGGGAGCGGCTTGTAATGACGGGGCGTGCAATACAGCGGCTCCTGGTTGTCCTTGCACGCGGAAACGCCGGTTGGCTCCCATTGACAGTAGTTGGAGACGAACAGGTCCAGCAGGCCGTCGTTGTTGTAGTCGACCCAGGCCGCTGCCGCCGACCACATTTTCTTGCCGGCGTACTTGCCGCCGGCGACTCCGGCCTTTTCCGTGACGTCGGTAAACGTGCCATCGCCGTTGTTGTGAAAGAGCTGGTTGCCGTTCACGTTGGCGACGAAGATGTCGGGCCGGCCGTCGTTATCGTAGTCGCCCACCGCCACGCCCATCCCGTAACCGGCGCCGGCCAGTCCCGCTTTGTCCGTTACGTCGGTGAACGTGAGGTTGCCGTTGTTGTGAAACAGGCGGTTGCTGAACTGTGGGCCGCCCTTGACAAGGCCCGGCATGGTGCCACCATTGACGAAGTAGATGTCCAGCAGGCCGTCGCCGTCGTAATCGAGCAGTGCGACGCCGGCCAGCATGGTTTCCGGCTGCTCCCTGGCCTCGGTGGCGCTGTTGCGGCTGACGAAATGGACCCCGGCGCGCTCCGCGATCTCTTCGAACGTGATGGGCGCCACAACGGCACTCGCAGCCAGGGCGATCGCTGGCGCTGAAATCAGAAGGGCACGGCGCAGCATCAATTGTTCAGGTTAGCATGCGAAAAACAGCGCCGGACTACGGCCGCCGGCGCTGCGAAACGCCGCACGATTATTGAAAACTGACGTCTTTGCCCTGGAAGAACACGTCACTGATGACTCCGCGATCCAGGCCCGGCGCCGTAAACGTCGCCGACGTGTTGTATTGGCCGATCCAAATGAAGCCAATCGGGTAGGTTAGCGAACCGCTCTGCCCCGTTCCGCTTGGCGGCAAAGTGGAGAGGACCCAGGCGGGAATGGTGAACTTCTGTGCCGTCACTGGTCCCGTGCACTGAAAGGAACTGTACAAGCTGCCGTCGGTGCTCGCAGAAAAGCCGCCAATGGTCACCTGGCCATTCTGCAGCGCTGGGTTGCCGTCGGTCCACTGGACCGTCAGATCGCTGGATCGGGGAATCGTCTGATTGGCGTTGACTCCCGCGAAGGCGGCGCTGGGGATGCTGGTCGTGTCGGTGGCGGTGAAAGCGCCAACGTCCGCTCCTCCGGGGCCGGTCACGATGTAGTTGTCGTCGCTGTATAAGTAGTGCGCGACGACGGACGAGAGATAGAGATAGTAGTAACCGGGCGTAAGGGGGGCGAACGGGCCGGGAGTATTCACCGGGCCTTCAATGGAAAGTGCGCTGCCGGCGTCGAGCGCAGCGTCAAAGATACTGAGGTCGGCGGTGGCGGTGTACCCTCCGAAGTCGTACTCGGTGGTGACGCAGTAGCCCGTCGAAACGCCATATTCCGCAAAGTAGGCGGTCTGCGGAGTGAAGCCGCTGAAGGTGGCATAAGCAAAATCCCCCAGCCCGGCGCTGCCCGCGCCCACCGCACCGGCCACGGTCGCCGTCTTGCTTTCCAGGCGAATATAGCCGAAGTTGACATTGTTGCCAGCGGCCAGCTTGTTGATCAGATCCTGCCCCATCACCGAATCCGAACAGGTGTTCTGGCCGGCCGCGGACACGGCGATGGTCGCGATGTTGCCCACGTCGCCGCCGGCCTGGACTGCGATCGGCACATAACAACCCTGCACTCCTTGCGGCACCGTGAAGACAATCTGGTCCAGCCCCGAACAGCAGCCCGATCGGCCGGCATAGCCAGGGGTGACGGCGGTATTGCCGACGTAGACGGTGGGCGTTCCTATGTTCCCGACCGGCGGCGCTGCGCCATCGCTGCCGCTGATCGGTCCCAGGCCGGTGCCCCACAGAATGCCGACGTCGCCCGGATGGAGCGTATGGATGATGGTGTTGAGATTGTAGTTTGTGTCCGTCACCGAGGCCTGCCCGGCGCCGTTGCCGGTCGGCGTAAATGTGCCGAACGCGGTGTTCATCACCTGAATCGCCGAGGTGGCGCTGGTCTGGTTGTTGTAAGTGACGGTGATGGTCCCGCTGCCGGCCGGCGTAAGAGATGGCAAAATGGCGTTAATCTGCGTCGCGTAGACGAACAGGGGGAGAGGCGCGGTGGAAGTTCCGTTGACCGTGACCGTGAGCGAAACGCCGCACATGGAGGTTTGCAGCGGGAACGCGAGAACGGCATTGCACGACGCCGGCCCCAGGTTGGCCCCGTACACGGTGAAGATGGATCCTTGCGCGATGCCGGACGCTGACAGGCCCGGCGCGCGGTTACTGGCTGAGTTTGCAACACCGGAGATGGCGGGCGCGGTGCTATTGGCCGCACTCAAGATCATGGGGATGAGCAGCAATAGTGCAAAGCGGCTGGACATGACTCCTCCTGGGCGGTACATACGTAACTCGCGGCAAGCGGGTTACGCGGAACTAGACGATTCCGGACATTAAACTCTATTTTAGATCACGGGAACAGGCTCGGGACAGGGCGAATCCATGGAATTGGCTCTTTAGGGCCATTCCGGTTGGGTTTTTCTGGCGCTACCCCGTCGCGCTCGAAATGGCAATAGGGGTAGAATCAATACCAAGATGAAAAACTCCGCTTTCTTGCTCCCCGTATGCGCAATTTCGCTTCTCGCCGGTCTGGCTGCCGCGCAGACCCCGCCAGCCACCGAATCGGGCGCGACCATCCGCACCACCACGACCGAAGTGATGCTGGACGTTGCCGTCGTTGATAAGCACGGGAAGAACGTGAGAAACCTCAAGCAGGGCGACGTAGAGGTTTACGAAGACGGCGTCAAACAGCCGATCACGAGCTTCCGCCTCGCCGGGGCGCGGGAAGCGCAGGCCCAGTCAGCTGGCACGGCGCCGGGAGGCTCGCAGACCTCACGCCCGCTCCGCGCCGTGAATCTGATCTGTATTGTTTTTCACAATATCGATCCGGTTTCGCGAAGAGCCGCGACGCAATCCGTTCAGGAGTTTCTGAAGAACGACCTGCCTCCGGACACCTATATCGGGATGTTCCTGCTGGCCGACCGTTTGGTTCCTATATTGGCTTTCACGACCGATCGCACCAAGGTCGCCGACGCTGCGGAGCACGCGTTTAATCTGCGTCCGGTCGATTTCACCCAGGCGTCAGTCGGCGTGCTGACGGCGAACCCGAACCGGGTGACCGTTACCACGGTGGTCACGGGCAGTGGACCCACCACCACCGCGTCCACCACCATGTCGGTCACGGGAGGCGAGATTGCCAATACGGTGATCACCGGCGCGGACGTCACCAATGCACCGGGCGCCAGTGCGATGCGCGGGGACCAGGTTACCGCAGACCGCGACTTCGCCGACATGACCGGAGCGCGCGCGGAAGACGAGCTGAACAATCTGATCAAGATGCTGGGCACTCTGCCCGGGCGCAAGTCGGTTTTGATGATCACCACGGGCACGCTGACCACCGGCGATCCTGACAAGCAACAGGCGATGCTCGCCAAAGCCAATGCCAATGGCGTAACTCTTTACCCCCTCGATATTACGGGGCTCAGCGAGAACTCGACGGCCGGGGCGGCGAACCTGAAGTTGAATCAGGTGGCCGGCGTCAGCGCCTCGCAGGGCGTCACCAACAGGACCTCGAGCGGCGGCGGTTCAACCAGCATGGATTTGCAGAAGGAGCAGAGCCGCCAGGGCGACACTATGGAGCAAGGCATACGCGCGTCCGATACGCAGGCGAGCCTGCGCGCGCTGGCGGAAGGCACCGGCGGCTTCATGATCGCCAACACGCAGGACTTCAAAAAGCCGTTCTCGCACATCGTGGACAACGTGGAAGCGCACTATGAAGTCAGCTATCGCCCCACGGCCGACAAGTACGACGGGCGCCTGCGCAAAATTGAAGTCAAACTGCTGGGCCATGCCGCCGAGTATCGCGCCGATAGCCGGACCGGTTATTTTGCGATGCCCGACCTGAAGGACGCATCGGCGCTGCAGCCGTTTGAAGTGATGGGCCTGAGCGCGCTGAACGCGACTCCAGAGCCGCACGCCTTTGATTTCCGCACGGCCGAATTCCATTTTCAGAATGAAGGCCCGAATTCACGCGGCACGCTGTACTTCGAATTGCCGGGAGGGTCGCTGGCCGCGGCGCCAGGGGCCAATCAGACCCATGAACTGCATCCCTCGCTGCTGGCATTAGTGAAGGATTCGACCGGACAGGTGGTGGATAAGTACAGCTCTGACCAGACCTACTATCTTCCGGATGCCAAGTTAAAGGCTGCGCTAGCGACACCCATCCTCTACACGCACCCGGTTAGCCTCCCTGCCGGCCACTACACGGTGGAGACCGCTGTGCTCGATCGCGAAGCGGGGCGGATCAGTACCAGCGAGGCGCAATTCGACAACCCGGACATGAAAGGTGTCGGTATGAGCAGCATCCTGGTGATTCAACGCGTGGAGGCCGCGGACAAGCCGAGTCCGACCGATCCCCTGGTGTTCGCGGGGAAACGCCTGGTTCCACTGCTGGACAACACGCTGCACGCTGGCTCCCCTTATATGCTGTACTTCGCGGTTTACCCGAATAAAGCGAACAGCGAGCCGCCGGCGGCACAAATCGAGGTTTCCTCCGGCGGCAAAGTTCTCGCCAGCGTGCCGGCGAAACTCATTCAGGACGGGGGCGTATGGCGTGCCATGGCGGGCGCGCCGGCCCAGCCGGGCAGTTTCCGGGTGAAGGTCACCGCTTCCCAGGGGAACGAACCCTCTACCGCG
>CAZZHN010000008.1:0-24070 GCA_964654065.1 uncultured Solibacteraceae bacterium | reverse complement strand
ACGGTCGTGAAGTAGTCGGCCGGCTGTCTCACCTCGTCTGAATAGCGCGGCTCCGCTCAACGCTGAGCCAGCAGCAGAGCCGCGCGTCTAAGGTCCCGCGGACCCCGGATTACTTCGCCGGAGCGATCGGGATGGTCACCGAACCGATCAGATCGGTAACGCGATCGGCAACAATCAGTCGCACCAGTTTGGTGGCGGCATCCACGGTGTACTCTTTCGAGAACGGGAAGCCGTCCTTCAGGTAGGCGTCGTGCTGCTCCTTGCTGAAATGGGGATCGATGCCGTCAATGGTGGGGTCGCCGAGCGGCCCTGTCAGGGTGCGCGCGGAAAAGAGCACGGTCAATTGGGCGGCATACTGGCCGGCGTTTTCCGACGTCATCAAGTCCGGCATTGTCACCCGCAGATCGACCTTCAGTGTATTTGGCGCTTTGCCCGGCGTCACCGTGGCTCGCAGGCCGATGTCGGACACATCGGCGGGGCTGGCGAATGCGGCGCGCAATCCATCCATTTGCCGCTGGTCGCCGGGCCGCGAATCGGGCAGCGCATAATAGCGGGTCTTGGCGATTAATTTGACGCCCTTGCGGTCACAGGCAATCTTGACAACGTGAAATTTGTTGTCCCAGTCGGCCGCTGCCGGGTTGTAGGCGATCGTGTATCCGGCGCTGGCGCTTTCGTTCAATTGCTCGATGACCTGGCGGATCTCCCCACCCTTGTTGCCATAGGTCAGGCTGCCCCCCGTGAGTGCGGCCATGACTTCCATATCGACGGTCTTGTTCGTGTCCAGATCGGTGAAGGTGAGCAGGTTGACGACCGTGTCGGTCAGGTCCAGGTTCACGCTCAGGTGCTCGGCGTACAGCCCGCAGCCGACCCAGATGCCGATGCAGGGGTTCTTGGTGTTCTCCTTCCAGGTGTAGGGAACGCCGCCAACCACCCAGATTACGTCGCGGCGCCCAGGGTAGTTCGACAGTTGCTTGCCGAGATTCTCCAGGGCTACGTACGTTTTCTTGGTCACCACTTCATCCGCCATGCCGGCGGGCCTGGCTTTCAGTCCCTTGATCTCCTTGGTCAACATGGTGTCGATGCTTTGATTCCAGGTCTTGTTCAGCGCCGCGCCCGGCGAATCGGGGAAGGGATGAAGGCCATCCAATTCCCCGGCCGGCGTCATCACATAAAAGTAGACGGAACCGGCGTCTTCCATCTGTTTCAACGACGACCCGAGCTTCTGTGCGGCATACAGCCACTCACTGCGCAGATGGTTCATGCAATCGAACAGGACTACCGTGGTATGCGTCGGCGGCGAAGGCCGGTTTGTGAATTCGCCCGGGTTGGCGGCGGTTGCCGATCCAAAGCCGCCGGCGTGGAATAAGGCGACGGTCTCCTGCTTGCCCTCGTCCACGATATGAAAATCACCAGCCGTCAGATCACCTACCGGTTTGCCCTGCCCGTCTACCGCCACCACGTTCAGCCGCACCAGCTTTACCGGCTCCTGAGCCGGCGCGGTGAGCATTAAGGCGCTCACCGCCAGACCACAACAAAGTGTTCGTAAAACGGTTTTCATTGTCTTCCTTTCTCCTCCGGCGCACTCCGCCTCGCGATTCGGGTCCGATCACGAACGTCGTCCGGAACTCTCGGGATGACAGCGGATTTGGGACTCGGCGCGCCGGTAACTGCCTGAACCCAGTACTCCATAATCGCGCGGATCACCCGGCACGTCAAAGGCGGCCCGGCGCCGCAACCCGGCGGCGGACTTTTTGCGGAACTTTGTGCTTCGGCCGTCGTATGCCCCATAGAGCGCGGCCATGCGTTTGCCCCGTGAGCCCGGAAGGCCCGCCGTGGCCGTCCGCTTTTGCGCTAATGTTGGATCAGGGGTGGCATTCTCAACGTGAACTGTGACGAACGCGTCCGCTGCGGTAGTGCGGGCCTGCGCGCAGCGCCTTCAGACTGAACGATCACCATGCGAGCCTTAGCTTCTTACCGCGAAGCGATGCTGGTCGCTGTGCGGAGCGTATTTTCGGCAAAACTACGCAGTTTTCTCACACTGCTCGGCGTGATCCTCGCCACCACCACCTTGATCGTGGTGATGTCGATGGTACACGGCATGGACGTGTACATCGCCCAGCAGGTGTCCGACATGGGCACGGACGGTTTTCAGGTGCAGCGCATTCCGCTGCTCGGTGACTTCGACCCCAAGAAGATGATCGAACTGGACCGGCGCAATCCCAAGCTGACCCTGGAAGAGTACCAGTACCTCAAGAGCAACCTGACGCTGACGCGGGAATTCGGTATGTCAGCATCGCAGAGCGTGAGCGCCCACTACCGAGGGCAGGTGATGGATGGTGTGGGAATGACGGGTGTGACCCCGAACATGGCGGTCATTTCGGACCTGGGCGTGGTGGCGGGCCGGTTTCTCGCTGACTTCGACGACCAGCGGCATACTAACGTGGCCTTCATCGGCAACGACGTGCGCGACCGGTTTTTCAAAGACAGCGATGCGATCGGCAAAACGATCACGCTGGACGGCAAGCCGTTCGAGGTGATCGGGGTAGCGGATAAGAAAGGCTCCGTATTCGGTTTCTCGCAGGACAACTTCGTGATGATTCCGCTCGGCACGTTTCTTAAGATCTTCGGATCGCACCCGGACTCTAGCTTCAACGCCCTGGCGCTCGATCACGATCACCTGGACGACGCGCAGGACGAAGTTCGCGTATTGCTGCGCACACACCGCAGGCTGCACCCGAATCAGGAAGACAATTTCGGGCTGCTGGCTTCGTCGTCGCTAGTGGCGCTGTGGGACCGGATCACCAAGACGCTGGCCACCATGGCGGTGGGCATTGTTTCGGTGTTCATGGTGGTGGGCGGCGTGGTGATCATGAACATCATGCTGGCGGTGGTGACGGAGCGCACGTACGAGATTGGGATCCGCAAAGCCGTGGGCGCCCGCAATGGAGACATCATGCGGCAGTTTCTCATTGAATCCTCGCTCCTGGCGGCGACGGGCGGCCTGATGGGCGTGATCATGGCCTGGCTGGTGACGGTGGTGGTGCGCGCGGTGACGCCGATGCCGATGGCGGTGCCGCCGTCGGCGGTGGTGATTGGTGTGGGGGTCTCGGCGCTGGTGGGCCTGTTCTTCGGCGTATACCCGGCGCAACGGGCGGCCAAGCTAGACCCGATTCACGCCCTGAGGTGGGAGCGATGACTTTCTCCGAAATCCGGTCTTCGGCATCGATGGCATTCGCGACAGTGCTCGAGCACAAGACGCGCAGCGTTCTGACTGTGCTGGGGGTCATCATCGGCACCGGCGCGGTGATTGCGGTGGGCTCGATCGTCACCGGCGTCAACGACGTGATGACGGACATCATCCGTTCGTTCGGCCCGGAAACGATCCTTTCCTTCCAGTTCAAACTGATGTTCCACGGCGCCACGCCGGAGGAGATGAAGCGCAAGCCGTTCACCTGGGAGCAGTCGCAGGAGCTGGCTGAGCGCTGCCCGTCGGTGGAGCACGTTTCTCCGTACCTGCTGACGCCCAACGTATTCGGACCCGGACAGTGGGCGGACCACGTGAAATACCACGGCCGCGACCTGTACCAGATCGATTTCGGCGGGACCGAAGAGGGCTATGCTACAGGCGAAGCCCAGATAATGCTGCGCGGCCGGTTCTTCACCGATGAGGAGAACCGGCGTCATCAACCGGTAGTCGTCATCGGGCAAAACGTCGATAAGGCCTTGTTTCAGGGCGACGACCCGATCGGCAAATGGATCGAAGTGGACGGCCACGAGCTGCAGGTTGTGGGTGTGATCGGGCAGAAGCTGAGTTTCCCTGGCCAGCCGGATCAGCGCATCCTGGTGCCCTTTTTCACCATGCGCAAGATGTTTCCAACGGCCAAGGAAATCATGTTCGTGATCATCGCCAAGAAAGGCCTGATCAATCGCGCGATGGATGAGAGCGAGGTGGCGCTGCGCATCATGCGCAAGACGCCGCCGAACAAGGCGGACGATTTCTGGCTCTCGACCGGCAGCCAGATGATTGAGGATTTCCACCGCATCACTTCCACGGTGGCGCTGCTGATGGTGGCGCTCAGCTCGATCGGGCTGCTGGTCGGCGGCATCGGGGTGATGAACATCATGCTGGTATCGGTCACGGAGCGCACGCGGGAGATCGGCATTCGCAAGGCGGTGGGCGCGAAACGCTCTGATATCGTGATCCAGTTCCTCACCGAGGCCGTGGTGCTGACCGGCCTGGGCGGGCTTGCCGGCATGACGCTGGGCTGGCTGATCTCGGTGATGTTCCGCCTCATTTTCCCCAGCCTGCCGACCTCGGTGCCGCTCTGGGCAGCCGCTCTCGGAGTGTGCGTGAGCGTGGGCGTTGGCCTCTTCTTCGGCACCTGGCCGGCACTGAAGGCCGCGCGCCTGGACCCGGTAGTCGCCCTGCAATACGAGTAGGCCGGCCCGGAATAGATCCGCCGCCAGCGGACGGCGCCAGTCCGCCCTTATGGCTTACCGAGCGAGCATAAGGGATCGCCCAAAACCACCCCTTGCCAGCTCAAAAACTGCATTCCCAGGTAGTAGCTCTCAGCCAGATTGCGGCCGAGGGCGTAGGCCGGCAAGGTGTATTCCGGGCGTACGCATCCGATCAGGTAGGGTTCGTAGACATTGCCGGAAGCGCCGGTGGCGCCTTCGTGGATGTAATCCGCGCTGAGCGTTTGCGTCGAGCCTGCAAACCAGTGCTCGCGGTCGGTGTCGGTGGTGAGGTTCCAACCCGGCGGCGGCGCCTTCAGCGTCCGGGCATTGGTCGACACGAATTCGGTCACAATCGCTCCAGGCAACCATTCAAAACCCAACCAGCGCTGTTTGCGGTTCGCGTCGTTCGATCCCCAGGAAGCGTAGCCGATCACGTTGCGCTGTTTATAGAGAACGGTCGGCGTATCGTCGAGCACAACCCTGCCGGCCGGCAGCAGCAAGGCCGCCGCCCGCAGCCAGTTATTGCCGTCGCCGTTTGCCGGCGAGCTGGTGTCGATCACGAACATTCCGCGGTTTCGGGCGGATAACGAACGGTCGATCATGCTTTTCACATCCGCCAGATGATTCGCGGCCAGCCGCGTCACCAGATAGATCGGAAACTGCGGATGCGCAAAAAGGCTGTCGCGCCTGCCGAAGAAGCGGTTGGCAACTGGGCCTGCGCGCTCAAAATGAGCTCCGTGCAGCTTTGCGTACAGCAGGGTGAGTTCCGAATCCACCGAGCACTGCTCGGACTTCTGAATCGATCCGCCGACGCCGTCGATCCGCAGGGGAACGCCCATCGTGGTCACGATGTACAGGACCTTCTCCTCAAGCTGCGCCCGCTTCAGACAGCCGCCGACCGGCGCTTCGATCTGCGTCGCATAGGTTTGCCAGTCGATCGTTTCGTCGGAGGTGGTGTCGATCAGACAGACGCGGCCCGGGGGAATCGAGCGGCGTTTCACATAGTAATCCGCTACCGCCTGCGATGCCGGATCTCTCCGGTTCACCACCACCAGCACGCTGCCGGCGTTTTGCGCCGTCAGCCCGCAAACTCCCGTGGCGAGCAGCGTCATCCACAGCCCCGCCGTCACGACCGGGCACAGCTGACGGAAATGACGGCGCGCGCGCGCGAAAAGTAATGCAGTCACGGGATTTATGCCGGTTGCTTGGTGAGCCCTAGGGCTGCCCACCCCAGATCAGCAGGTTCTTGATGGCCTGCGAGATGACAAAAAAATCCAGCATGGGGGAAAAGTATTTGATGTAGTACAGATCGTACTCCAGTTCCAGCATCGATTCGCGCGGCAGAGGCACGTGCCTCATTTGAATCTGGCTCCAGCCGGTAATGCCGGGCCGCACATTGAGCCGGTGCCGGTAGAACGGTATGTGCTGCGAAAGCTCACGCGCAAACTCCGGCCGGTCCGGCCTGGGTCCCACGATCGACATTTGCCCCCGCAGCACATGGAGGAACTGGGGCAGAGCATACAGGCCGGTGCGGGAAAGGATCCGCCCCATGCGGCTGCCTCGGGCGTCGACCCGGAAGCGGCAGAGGGCAAAGGACCCGTTGCGGCCTTCCAGCACCTGTCGCTCGAACACGCCTGCGCCGGATGACAAACGCATCAGAGCCGCAATCAGCAGTAGCAGAGGCGACAGCGCGATGAGCAGTACGGCGGCCATCAGCCAGTTGCCGATCGCTTGGAAAAACAGGGCGCGGGTGGCCGGCTCAAATTCCTTTGAGTACAACAGCCGCACCGCGTTCAACCCGCTCAGCCCCTCCCGGTTGCAGATCTTCTCGTAGGTTGCGGCGGCGTCTTCGATTGCTTGGCCCGAAAACCGCGATTCCAGCAACTCATGGGCCAGGCGCGGCGTTAAGCCGCCTTCGAAGCCCACCACTACCCGGTTCGGGTGCACTGCCTGGATCGAGTCTTCCAGCCTGCCGGCCTGGACTGCGCCGTTTGCCTCGGAGACGCCGGCAGCCTCCGAGGCAGCCCCGTCGATGTGTCCCGCCACCTGAATCCCCATTTGCGGATTTCGTGCAAGATGACCGGCGATGTCCTCCAGCAGGGTGCTGTTTCCGATCAGCAGCAACCGTTCGCCGCCCACCATCGGAAGCACGTACGCGCTAAACAACAGGCGCCCCGCCAGGATGCCCGCAATCGAGAGCAGGCTGCCCAGAAGCATTACACGAAGAGGCACCTGTAAATCAGGAGCGACGGCGCTGATCAGCGCCTGCAGCAGAAACGCAAAGCCAGCCACCATCAGCAGGTGCTGCGACAGGAGCAGGCGCGACCGCACCCGCACCTGCGAATACAGGTTCTGAAAATGGATCCCAGCCAGAATGCTCAGCCAGACCAACGCCACGCTGAAGATCCCCGGCGGGTTCAAGAGGTAATCTGCCGGATCGACATCGAGAAGCAGGAAAGCGGAAAAAATGAACGATGCAAGGATGAGCAGAGCTTCGAATACGAACAGCCCGAACGTGCTGGCGGGAACAAAGACGCGAAATAACCGGATCATTCGGGGCGAGCCACCACATTATATTCCTACCATGCAGCGTAGTGCGGGCGAACCGGAAGCTCGATTTGCCTGCGAATTGGCCTGGGAATAGGCTGCCTGCCTACCAGATGCGCAGGGGTATGTCGCGCGGCGAGAATGTGATCCCGGCCCGGGCGTCCCAGAACAGCCGGTTGTATCCGATGAAGCTGCTGCTTTGATACTTGTTCGCTGTGATGCCGGCTACCATGTGCACCACGTGACTGATCTGCCGGCTGGTCTGGACTCCCGCGCTGGTATTCGCGTATTCTCCCAGGATGTTGCCGATTGACGTTGCGCGGCCATAGGTGCCGGAGAGGTTAAAACTCCACCGTCGAATTCCGGTGTACGTGTAGCCGGCCGAGGCGGTGTACATTTTGGAGGTCAAAAACAGGCCGTTTCCGGGCGTCATGGTGTGGCCGCCCGAAAGATACGCCACCCCGCGTGTAAATGTCTTCGACAAGCGTCCCGTGTAGCTGGGGACGTAGCTCAAGCTGTAATTCACGAAATACGCCTGGGAAATTCCCAGCAGCGCGGCGATCACCGGGTCCACGGCTACCACTTGGGGGAACTTGGTCTCCGCCCGGGTCACGCCTCCATAGCCGCTGAACTCCCAGGTTCGCGAAAACTGCACCGCGTAGGTGGCGCTAAACCTGTGGAAGTCGGAACCGCTGAACACCCCGTTATAGCTGAAGTGGGTGTACATGTAGTTGCCGCCGATCGTCGATCGCCTGGAAAGGCGGTACTGGGCGTCTGCGTTTGCGTCCTCGCCGGTCACGCCGTATAACGCGCTCGACCGGCGCCTGGTCAGATCCCCGTCGCCGCCGAACGAAAAGGAGAGCCGGGCGCTCTTCTGGTAAGTCAGCAGAACCTGCGTGCTCGTAAAGATCGTCCGGTTATCGAAGAAATCCGTCGTGGGAGTGTAAGTGGTCGACGGGTCAAAAGGCACGGTCGAAGAGAGACCCAGTACGCCGTAAGGCTGGGAGTACATGCCGGCGGATTCGTTCACTTGCAGCCTGACGTGCCTGGTGAATTGCTGGGTGATGCCCAACATCAGCGACTGATCGATGCCCGAATAATAACTTGCTTGAGAGTACTCGCGCGCCGCGCCCCAATAGTTCAGTCCAATTTTGGTGTGCTTCCAGCTGTGAACGCCGCTCACCCCGAAGTCCAGTTCCACGCCTTCCGAGTCCGCATTCACTAGTTGGCCGCTGGAATTCACCGACACTCCGGCTAGTCCGGTATCGTAAACGCCAAGCAGGGAGACGAAAGGCACGAAATCGATCTGGCTCGAATTCATGGCCGATGGGGCCTCGCCACGCGAAAGAATTGCGGGGCCGCCATACTGGGCAAAGGCCGGCGCTGCCAGAAGAACAAACACTGCCAGGCGGGCCAACTTCATGCTCGTCACCCGTTTCGGCTCCTGTGGACCATGTGTTCGGCTACGAGGTCGCAATCTAAAGTCTGACGCGCCGCTCCGAGAACTGTCAAGTCTCGCTCCTTCAAGCAGGTACAGTAGTACACAGTAAGCGGGTACGGGAAAGGCCGCGAACGGCATGGGCAGGTGCGGGTCCCAGCCGCCTGCGGGCCGGCCCGGATCAAAACCGCCTGAGGCCGAAGTCATCCCTTTGGTACACTCGGCGTGGCGATGAAATCGATCAAACTGCTGGCCATCATCGAGGCCACCAGCGTCACAGGTCCGGCCAAGAACCTGCTGCAGTTTGCCCAAATGGCTCGCTCCAGCGACGGTCCGCCGGCCGTGGAAGTGTCTGTCGCCGTCTTCCAGCGCCCCGGCGACCCCGATCTGTTTATCCAGGCGGCCAGCCAACTGTCGATTCCGGTCTATCCGATTACCGAGACCGGCCGTTTTGACCGGAAGGTCGTAGACGGGCTTTCCGAGCTCGGCAAGAGCCTCCGGCCCGACATTGTCCAGAGCCACGCCGTGAAGTCCCATTTCCTGGCTCGCAAGTCCGGTCTGAACAGGGTGGCACCGTGGGTAGCGTTCCATCACGGGTACACTTGGCCGGACCTGCGGGCGCGCGTCTACAACCAGTTGGATCGCTGGTCGCTGCGCGCCGCCGTTCGCGTGGTCACCGTCAGCCGTCCGTTCCGCGAGGAATTGATCGGCCGCGGCGTTCCAGGCGAGCGCATCGAGATTGTCCATAATGCGATCCGGCCAGACTGGGGTCGAGTCGCCGCCCCCGGTCAGACGCCGGACGGGCTGCGCGCCCGGTTGGGAATCCATCCGTCAAGCAGAGTGATCCTGATCGTCGGCCGGCTCTCTCGCGAAAAAGATCACCTCGCGCTACTGCATGCGGTGAGCCAGGTCAGGCGCGCCGGCGACGAAGCTGCGAACGTCCATCTGCTCATCGTCGGTGACGGACCCGAGCGGCCCAGGATCGAGACCGCGATTCGCGATCTCGGTCTCAGCCAGGCCGTCACTCTGACGGGGCAGGTTCCGTCGGCGGAACCATACTACGCCGTGGCCGACCTGGCCGTGCTCTCCTCGTTGTCGGAGGGTTCGCCGAACGCGCTGCTGGAAGCTATGTCGGCCCGAGTGCCGGTGGTGGCCACGGCTGTGGGCGGCGTGCCGGAAATCGTCTCCGACCGCGAAAGCGCGCTCCTGATCCCACCTGGCGATCCCGGCGCCCTATCCCAAGCGATGCGCGAACTGCTGGAGAACGACGCCCTGGCCGGGCGCATCGCGGCCCGCGCTTACGAACTGATTCTGGCGCGGTACACGCCCGAAATCCGAACCAGCCGCCTGGTTGAGATCTACGGCGAAGTGCTCGCCAGCCAGGAGCGATACTCTTCGTAGAGACGCTCGCCCAGCAGATGCCAGTCATACTGTGCGCGCACCAGGGCCACACCGGCACGGGACCGCGCGTTCCAAAGTGCGGGCTGGGTTGCAATCGCGGTCAGCGCCGGCAGCCAGCCGCTTTCATCGCCGGGCACCTCGATGTTTTCGCCCGGCGTGACGGCCAGACCCTCGGCTCCCTGGCGGCTGGAAACAACCGGCACGCCGGCAGCCATCGCCTCCAGGATTTTCAAACGCGTTCCGCCGCCCGTGCGCAGCGGCACAATCGCCGCCACGGCCTCGCGATAGTAAGGAAGCACGTCCGGGACGGTGCCGGTGACCTCGACATTCGGCTCGCGCTCCAACTCCCGCACCGAGGCCGCCGGATTGGAGCCGATCAGCGTCAGCTGCCACTCGGGGAAACGCTGGTGGACAGACGGCCACACCTGGCGTGTGAACCAGCAGGCGGCGTCGATGTTGGCATGGAAATCCATCGAGCCCACATACACCAGCCGCCGCCGTGGAACTGCCTCGGCCGCTGGAGCGAACCTTTCGGTGTCGACTCCGTTCTCGATCACCGTCACGCGCGCCCCGGGAGCGATCGCAAGCAGTTGCTCTTTCTCCCGCGCACTGCACACCACATGGCCAAAGCCGGTGCCGAGGATCTGCTTTTCCAATCGGGCCAGCCGCTTCGCCGTGAGATCGGCGTACACCTTCTTCGGCAGAGATTTCGTGTTGTCGGCGTAGCGGCGCATCAGCTCGGATTCGATGTTGTGCCAATCGTAGACCTCGCGCGCCGGGCGTTGCCACAGGACCTCGATCAGCCGTGCATATTCCACCATGTGGCAGCTGTCCAGGTGAACCAGGTCGAAACGATTGCGGGCCGCCACCGCAGTAATCACCGATTTCATTTCGTCGGTTGTGTAGTTGAGCACACTCAAAGGCTGGCTGCCAACCAGTCCGCGCACGATTTTCGTCAGGCTATAGCGCCCGGTCAGGGGCACCAGGAAGACTTCCTGAAAGAACCCGAGTTCACCGGCGCCGGGTTCCGGAAAACCCGGCTGAAGGAAGCTCACATAAGTGACGTCGGCGTGGCAGGCCAGAGCCCGTGCGAGATAGTACTCGCGAATTCTTGCCCCGGTGAGCAGCGGTAAGCACAGACGCGGCGAGAGAAAGAGAATTCGCATCCGGACAGAGGTACGTGGCTCCTGACCAGTATCGCCTAGCAGGAGAACCGTAGCAATCACAGCGCCCGTGGCGCAGGCCGTCTGGCGGTCGGTGTAGCGTGGGGCAGACCCCCTGGACCCGCTCGTTCACGGGGAGAATCAACCGCGCCGAACGAACGAAGGCCGGCCGGGGGGCCGGCCGCAGACGAGGGCGTCTGCCCCCCCACTACACGCAGGTGTGCGGGAACGGCAGAACAATGTGACATGAACCTGACGGCCTGTGCCACGACTCGGCATTACAGAGCCGTGGTCAGCACCTGGGCAATACGTTCGCACGCGCGCCCGTCGCCATACGGGTTGTGGATGCGGGTCATGCGGGCGTATTCCTCCTCGTCATCCAGCAGCCGGTTCGCCTCGGCCACAATCCGCTCCTCGTCCGTGCCCACCAGTTTCACGGTCCCGGCATCGACGGCTTCCGGCCGCTCGGTCTTCTCGCGCAACACCAATACCGGCTTGCCCAGAGACGGCGCTTCCTCCTGAATGCCGCCCGAATCCGTAATAATCAAACGGCACCGGCGCATCAGGTCCACAAAGGGTACATAAGGCACCGGATCGAGCAGCACGACATGGTCAAGTCCGGCGAGCTGGCTATGCGCCGGGCCTGAGACGTTGGGATTGCGGTGAACCGGGTAAGCCACCTGCACATCGGGCCGCGCCCCCAGCGTCCCGACGGCGCGCATCGCACGGTCGAAGCCGGGGCCGAAGTTCTCGCGGCGGTGACAAGTGACCAGAACCAACTTGCGCGCCGGAGCGAGCCAGGGCCAGTCCGGCGCTTGAAGTTCGCTTCGATCCAGCGCGTCGCGCACCCAAAGCACCGCGTCAATGCCCGTGTTGCCCGTCACAAAGATCCTCTCGGGCGCCACGCCCTCGTGCCGAAGCGCGGCCCCGGCCGCGTCCGTCGGCGCGAAATGAAAGGCTGCGATGCGCGACGTGAGAACGCGGTTCATCTCCTCCGGGAACGGCTGCCGCATATCGCCGGTACGCAGGCCGGCTTCCACGTGCGCGACCGGCACGTCGTGATAAAAGGCTCCCAGCGCCGCTGCAAACGTAGTGTTGGTGTCGCCCTGCACGATCACCAGGTGCGGCTGCGCGGAGCGCAGAACCGGTTCGATGCCGGCCAAAATCCGCGCCGTTAGGCCGCACAGCGTCTGGCCGGGCCGCATCAGATCGAGATCGAAATCCGGCACGACGCCGAAGGCTTCCAGAACCGGGTCCAGCATGTCCCGGTGCTGCGCCGTCACGCAGACCCTGACCTGGAAGTCGTCCGGCTGGGCACGCAGCCGTTGCACCAGCGGGCAGAGCTTGATGGCCTCCGGCCGCGTACCGAAGACAAAAAGAATCCCTCTCAAGGTTCGAGTATAGCGGCGATCACCGGTGCGCTTGCATGCGGGTGGGCCGCCACAGCGCTTCCGGCGGCACAAAGAACACCAGCACCGCTAGCAGGGAGGCGGCGTTCATCACGACAAAAGTTCGCGCCGGCGAAGAAATTCGCTTCAGCGGAAACGCCCGCGGCACGAATCGATCCAGCGCCGCCAGAGCTACCAGGATCAGTTCATCGATCAGCAGGAAATTGCGCCAACGGGGATCAGGCAGCGCCAGCGTTGAGCCCAGAATCAACAGGATTGCCCAGGGCAGCACGAGGCGTCCGAATTTGTACGAGAGAAAGTGAAACCGCATCCGGTTCGCGCTGGTGAACAACTGCGGCAAGCGGACGAAAAGCTGCCAGAGGCCGGCCAGCGTGCGCAGCCGGCGGCGGAATTCGCCGCCCTCGGCCGCCGGGTAGTCGAACGCGATGGCTTCGGGATCGAAAATGACGCGGTAGCCGCTAAAGAACGCCCGCAATGAGAGTGTGCCGTCGTCGGCAATCGTGTCCGGCGGTAGCGGCGAAACCAGGCTGCGGCGGATGGCGTAAATGCAGCCCGTGGTGCTGAAAATCGAATCGATCTGCGAATGCCTTCCGCGCATCCAGAGCTCGAAGCGCCAGTACAACTCCATGTCCGCCTGCTCGCCGGCGCTGGCCGGATTGAGGAGGCGCAGCTCGCCGGTAACGGCTCCTACCGAGGGATCCGCAAAGTTCGCCGCCAGGTGGGAGAGAGCGCCCGCATCCAGCATCTGCCGGACATCGGTGAAAAACAGAACGTCCCCGGACGCGCGCGCCAGCCCTGCATTCAGGGCGGCGGCTTTACCGCCGCGCGGCACACACAGTAACTGCACACCCAGCCGCGCAAATGAGGCGGCGATCGCCTCCGTGCCGTCGGTAGAGCCGTCGGAAATCACCAGGATCTCGCGCAGGTGCGCCGGGTAGTCCAGCGCCAGCAGCGATTCCAGCTTCCGCTGCAGGAATTCCTCGCCGTTGTGGACCGCAACCAGAACCGACAGGGTGGGCCGGAATGCCGGATCCTTGCGCACCGGCGGCGCCGCGCGCCGCGAGACCGCCAGCAGAATCGGGTAGCCGATGAGGAAATAGAAAACCACGGCGGTCGCAATCGCCAGCAGCACCGCGGCCGGCATCACGAGTCGCTCGCCGTGTCCGGCGCCGCGCTCGCCCTGGTCGAAGCGCTGGAACGCGGAAGCAGCGTTCGCAGCAGGATGTCCAGATCCAGAGATGGGCTTTCCTGCCGGATGTAATAAAAATCGTACTCCAGGCTTAGCGCCTCTTCCGGCACGCTGCCCATTTCCGCGAAGTGAACCTGCGACCAGCCCAGAATGCCTGGCTTCACCGTGAATCGATACACGTATGCCGGCATCAGCTCGACCAGCCGGTCCACAAAGATACGGCGCACCGGCCGCGGGCCAAAAAGCGTCATTTCTCCCCGCACTACATTGATCAACTGCGGCAGATTGGTCAGGCGCAGGCGTGTAATCAGACTTCCGATCCAGGAAGGTCTACCCGTGGATCGGAAAACCCGGAAGCGGAACATCTGAAACGGAATGCGCTGCAGCCCGAGACATTCGATGTGCTCCATAGCCGGACCGCCGGTCGAAAAGACGATCAACAGCGAAAGCAGCATCAAAACGGGCGCGCTGGCGATCAGCAGCCCCAATCCAATCAGGTTTTTGTAGACGGCTTGAAACGCCAGCATGGGGCGGCTGGTGATGGGGGTCACCGTGAAGAGCAGGTCGGACGGCGAGAGTTGCTGCCATGCCACGCGCCGCAAGACGGCTTCGCAGAGGAACGGGGCCCCGTCCACCGCAGTTCCATCGTAGTGCAGCCGCAGCAGCTGCCCCAGCGAAACGCCGGGCGGCATGCCGCTCACCACGACCGAACGCGGGTGCTTGTATTCGCACACTTGCTGCAATTGCTCCGGAGGGCCCAGGGGACGCAGGCCCGGAGCGGCGGCGGACGATCCTTCGCCGAGCACCCCCACGCTGCTTTCCTGCATCGCGGCCGCCAGCGCGGGGGTGGACGAGTCGTATCCAAGCCAAAGCACCCCCTCGCGCTCCCCCTTTGGCGCGGCGGGAATCGCCCCCCGCAGCAGGCCGGCCGCGGTCAGGCTCAAGCCGCTCCCCAAAACGATGATCGACCAGGGTGCAGGCGGGATTCCAACCAGGTAGGCCAATCCGTATTGCACCAGCAGATTCGATCCTGTGGCAGTGAAAAAACCGTCCACCCAGCGCCGCAAACCGTCGCGGGACGAACCTTCGGCGAAGGCGATCGCCAGCCAGGCGATCGCAGATGAGAAAGCCCACTGAAACGCCCCCGCTCCCGCCAATGCCGGCTGCCCCGACCAGACCCTCGCCGCCCACGCGGCAGCGCCAAAACCGGCGATACAGGCGGCCAGATCCAGGAATGCCAGGGTGTAGTCGTTCGTACCGGGAAGCGGCGGCTTCATGATTGGGCGGTCACCGTGATCTCGGGTTGTGCGGCGCGGAGCGCCAGAAACGTGCGGCGCACGATTTCCGCGAAGCCCATCAGGTCGAAGGAGGAAGAGGCGTCGGGCACGGCGCCGCTTACCTCGATGGACTCAGCCTCTGTCAGCGGCACCCGGAATGTCCAGATCGCCGCCACCGTTCGAGGCGCCAGTGATTCCATGTGCGCGCCGTCCGGCCCGATCCATCGGATTTCGGATACACCCAGGCCGCGCGCGCCCTCGACCAGGATTTCCCGCCACTTCTTTTCGTCGCGGGCCCCTTCCAGCTCGGTGGTCAGGCGTTCCAGGCGCAAACGTCCGTCGAGGGCCCGCTTCAGCCCGCCGCCGAACAGAAACTGGCCGGCAATATCGAATTCCCCGTAGCGCAGCTGGCGTATGCCGATCCCGGCCACCACGCAGAACAGGACGATCACCACCACCTGTAGTTTGCCGCCCAGGTGAGAACTCGCCAGCAACGCCAGGGCTGCCGCAAGAGCAGCGAACAAATACAGGACCCATACCGCCTGCCGCGCCGAGAAACCGCGGTCCAGCAAACGGTGATGGATGTGCCGCCGGTCGGCGCTGAAGATCGGCTGGTTGCGCAGGAAGCGCCGCAATACCGAGAGCGAAACATCCAGCAGCGGGATCGAAAGCGCCAGTAGCGGCACCAGCATGCTCAGCAGTGTCGATGCCTTCTGGGTCCAGATCATGCCGTAACATCCCAGCAGAAAACCGATCAGCAGCGCGCCCGAGTCGCCCAGGAACACCGTGGCCGGATTGATGTTGTAGCAGAGAAATCCCAGCAGCGCGCCCACCAGCGGGAAAGTGGCGTGCGCCAGCGGGAGGTTATGGCGCAACATCGCGGCGGCGAACAAAGTGAGGGTGGCCATCAGGCCCATTCCGGCGCACAGCCCATCCAGCCCGTCGATCAGGTTCAAAGCGTTGCTGGTCAGCAGCAGCCAGAAGATGGTGAGCGGATAATCCAGCCACACCGGCACCGGCTGGCCCGCCAGGCCGCCGAAGTGCAGGCCGCTGAAGAATACGATGGACGCCGCCGTCACCAGCCCGGCAATCTTGATGACCGGTTTCAGGGAGAAAAAATCATCCAGCAGCCCGGTCAGGAAAACCAGCGTAGCCCCTGGCAGTAGCTTCCAGACCGAGGGCGCCGCGGCGGTTTCGCCCGCGGGCGCCGTCAACAGTGCGACGCCGTAAGCGATCGCGATCGCAATTCCTCCCACGCGCGGGATCGGATAGGCGTGCACCTTCCGCTTTCCCGGCCGGTCTACCATGTTGTACGAGCGAAATATGTCACGGACGATCGGCGTCAGGACGATGGCGATCAAGAAAGCCTTGCCGGCCATCCATAGAAGTTCACCCATGACGGAGCCTTCGGAAAGAGCTACCCCCAAGTATTCCGAATGGAAGCCAGCTTGTCGCGGTCCAGGGAGTGTTCCACCCGGGCCGTGACCACGGACTCCGAGCACTGTTGTATCTCACCCAGGTACAACATGGAACCGCACTCAATTTCGACCAGCGCGCCCCGGGAAAAGCCATCTTTTGGTCCCGGCAGGTCCACCAAAAGTGAGCCGTTCTCCCACCCGGCCTCCCATCCTTCGAGGATGCCGCCATCGGGAAGATGCCGCACTTTCACCGTGTTCCGGTCGGGCATGGAAGTATCATACTCCATCCGCCGGCGGACCGTGTACCTGCGGCGCCGGTTCGCCTTCGGGCGCCTCGCCTTGTCCGTGCGCTTCCAGCGCCTGTCCCAATGCCAGCAGGCCGGCAGTCGAAGTCTCGGCCTGCCGCAGCCTCCCGGCCGTAGAGCCCCTGGTTTCATCAGCTTTCCGCCGATCATCCTGTCTATGGCGCAGCTTGCCGACCAGGAATTCCATCACCGCCAGTGAAGCCAGGAACAGCAGGAGGGTCATTCGATTCACATTCCCTTCTCTGCTCATATCGGCGGGAAGCCGGGCTGTGTATAGACAGTTCTTGACTCTACCCGCCAGACCGGCGGCGCATCCGCACGAGGTGCCGCAGATGAAGCGTCACCTCCGGCGCCTCGCTGACGTCAAACCCACAGATGAGATTGGCGCCTGCACTGATTCCGCTCATTTTCACGGCTACCGCAGTATCGGCTCAGCCCGCCTCCGTCGCCGCGCAGGAAACCGGGCGCGCGCTCCAGTTGCTGCATTCGCCCCTCTGGGTAGACAAAGCCTGGGGAGCTTATTTTGCCGGACGGCTGCATGCCGACCACTTGCAGGAGCCGCTGATCGAAGAGTTCCGCCTCGCAGCGGCGATTCGCAATCAGCCGGCCGGCGAGGAGCACGCATTCCTCGCCGCGCTCTTCGATGCCGCGATCGAGTCCGACCTCACCGTGCCGGCCGCGGTTCTGGAGCCGTTTGAAGAGAACTGGACCGTGCCGGTCCTCATTCTGCTGGCTCACAGCAGGGATGGCGAAGACTCGCTCTTGAGGCTCGGGGAGGAGAAGGTGGGCGACCTGCTGTGGCTGGCGGCGAACAACCTGCTGTTCGAGATGAAGTCGCAGCGATGGTATGCCGGTACCTTGGGCGCCGTGAACATCACCCATCGGTTTGTGGTGAAGGATTCGGACGAAGCCTCGGGAATCGGGGGCGGATCGGGCGGCGGTTTTTGTGGCGACGGCATTGGCGCGATGCCGAAGGGATTTCCTCCGGTAGCGCTCTACGAGCTTCAGGACAGCCGGGAAAGGGGCAGCGTTGTTCTGGCTCGCGGCCCGCAAGATGTCTACTACAGGCGAATCGTGGTGCCCACTGACAAACAGGTTGGCATCGGATCCTGCGGGTCAGCCGTCGACCGGATGGCCACCCGCATCGGCTATCTCGCGGCCTTGGTGAACATGCCCATCCACCAGGCGGAGGGTCTGTTTCACCGCGACACGGCGATCCGCTTCCGGGGTAATGAAGAGTTCGAGCGGGAAGTGGAGCGAAGCTTGCAGGCGCAGGAACAAGGGATTCGCAGTTTGGTTCGGACCGCCAAGGAGCGCGGCCTGGAGTGCGCCCCAGAGATGAGTTTGCGAATCGTGCCCGAGGTGATCGACCGGCGGCTGAATACAGCAATACCGCTGCCGCTGGTAGCGCCCAGGGAAATCGCGCTGCAGTGAACGCCTCAACTCCCGGCGCTCGCGACTATGCCCGCCGCCGCTGCCCGGCCCGGTAAATCAGCACTCCCGCCATGTTGGCCACCACCACCACGGCTGTGATCTTGGCGGCGTACGCCTGGCGGCTCACCACTTCCACCATCGGATAGACAGCGATCAGAACCGAAACCGCGCTCGAGAACAGCCCGCAGAGGGCCGCCGCCTTCAGCCATGCCGGCGCGCCGGCGCGCAGCGTCCCAGCCAGCGGCAGTAGAAACAACGCGCAATAGACGATGGCGTAGTGAACGATCGAAGCGTTGCCGAGCAGTTGGCTGGCTTCCTGCTCGCGCACCCCCAGCATGCTCAGCAGGATCAGCACCATCACGATGGCAGCCACGAACAGGATCGAATTTACCGGCGTCCTGTGCCGCGGATCCAGGCGCGCGAACCACGCCGGCACCAGGTTGTCCCAACCCGCCGTCATCGGCAGCCGCGTCAAGCCGGTGAAAATCAGGCTGGCCGATGCGATTGCCCGCGCGATTAGCAGGAAGATGGCGAACGGCGCCACCCATGAGTTCGCCCCGAACGCCAGCCGGAAGGTTTGCGGAATCGGCCCGATCACATTGATGGGCTGGTTGCCAATGAACGCCAGCACTGCGCTCGTCCCCAGAATGAACATCACCGCGATAACCGGCGCGGAAATGGCGACTGACCGCCCCACCGTGCGCACCGCATCGCGGCACTCGCCCGCCAGGATGGCCACGTATTCGAAACCGCTCAGTGCGCCGGCGGTCATTTGGCCGAAAATTGCCACGCTGAACCAGTCGAGCTTCGGCCACGCCCAGGGGAGCGGTTCGTAGTGGTGAATCGACCCGCGCCAAAGGGCCAGCAGCGGCAGCGGCAGCAGAATCACATAGGCCGTCACTATCAGCACGCCGCCGGCATCGTGCAGCCACTTGCCGATGTCGAGGCCGTGAATCGCCACCAGCGCGATCCCAGCCACGATGCCTCCCGTGATCAGCAGCGTCGCCGGGATGCTCGCCGGCAGCCACGCCGCCGAGGGCCCGATCATGTAGGATAGGTCGGTCGGCACGACGAACACGATCGACCCCGTGACAATCACCGCGTACACCCACAGATTCCACGCCGTGAGGAAGCCCGCCATCTCCCCGAAGCCCGCCTTGGCCCATTGGTACGGGCCGCCTTCCAGCGGCAGCAGCCGGTTGAGATGGATCACCACCGCGGCCAGCGGCAGGTAGAAAAGGACCATGGCGCCTACCCAGAACGCGGCCTGCGCGCGTCCCAGCTTCGCCGCGATTCCCACCCAGGTCGATCCCACCACGCACAGAATCTGCGCCAGTACCAGGTCTCCGAGCCCCAGTTCCTTGCGGAGCCCGCCCTCCATCTTGCTCGCAGTCGCACCCGGCACAATTCCATCAATCATGCCATAGCATCTTCGCCCTTCGTTTCCCGCCCCGGTAGGACGGGCGATCGCCTTTCGTCGTCCGTCATTTCCGGCCGAACCCGAATCGTTCTCTGTCGTCTCCCCCAATGGCCGCGCCCGCGAAAACAGTAGCGCCGGCGGTCTTGCCGCCGGTGTTTTGTCGCCGACTTCGCCCTTGTAGGGGCCGGGCATGCCCGGCCCGCGGTTACCCGCTACTGCTTGCCCGCTGAACCTGTTTTTCGAACGTCACCCCGCAGTACACTGTCCCTATGCCTACCCTGCGAGCGCTCCTGCCTGCCGCTGCGCTGGCCGGCCTTGCCCTGGCTCAGAAGCCTGTATCCTTTCCCACTCAGGATGGCGGGCTCATCTACGCCGACCTGTACGGCGAAGGGAGCCGCGGCGTGGTACTGGCTCACGGCGGCCGATTCAACAAGGAGAGTTGGGAGAAACAGGCGCGCGTGCTCGCGGCGGCAGGCTTTCGCGTGTTGGCGATCGATTTTCGCGGTTATGGACAATCGCGGGGCCCGGGCCAGGCCGATCCCTTGAGCGCGCCGCTCAGCCTCGACGTGCTCGCTGCGGTCCGCTACCTCCGAAAAACGGGCGCAAAGACGGTTTCCATCGTTGGAGGCAGCATGGGCGGCGGCGCTGCCGGCGATGCGTCAATTGAATCGGCGCCCGGTGAGATCGACCGCGTGGTGCTGTTGGGCGCGGCCCCCGACCGCCCGGCTGCCGGACTCAAGTCGCGCACCCTGTTCATCGTCGCACGCGACGACACCAGCGGCGATGGACCGAGACTTCCCGCGATCCAGGCGCAGTATGAGAAAGCCCCCCAGCCCAAGGAATTGATCATCCTCGACGGCTCCGCCCATGCCCAGTTTCTCTTCCAGACGGAACAGGGAGGCCGGGTCATGCGCGAGATCCTGCGATTTCTAACCGCTCCCTAGGCCATGGGTTTACGGAGTGCCGTGTGCCACTGATGCAGCGCCGCCAGCCTGCTCACAGCCCGCCGTGGAACCGTCCGAACGCGCGGGCCAGCATCAGCGACATGAGCACAATGCCTGCCCCGAGAACCAGCACGTGCGCCGTCTTGCGCAGACTGAAAGTGCCCACACGACAGACCAGCAGGTAACCGGCGGCAAGGTTGAAGAGGCCCCACAAGACATTGACCGTCGAGGAAGACAATCCTACCCCGGGCGGCGATGCGAATGGGCTCTGGAAGGCATGGCCCGAAATTCCGTTGCCGAGATGCGGCAGGGCGTTGGCGAGGAACGCACCCCCGAAGAAGTACGCCACATAGTGGTACCAGCGCATCGTTGCTCCGTTCTCCGAAGAATTCAGTTCTGCACTACCCCTCGCCCTTCGCGACTGCGCGGACGGTTTCTGCCCCCCCCTGCTGAGCGGCCCGCGCCCTCGCGATCTTCCCAAGAGTGCGCCTCCCTATCGGCGATCATTTTCTCTTGGCCGGCTTTTGAGCGTCGTGGAACGCCGCCCAGCGCTTCTTCTGAGCGTCCGCAATCCGCTTCCGGGCCGCCGCTGACATCCTGCGTCGCTTCGGCGCCGCTGCCGGCGGCTCACTCTGTGTCATGCGGCCGCCGAGGCGCTTCTCGATCTCGTGAATGCGCGCTTGCACTTTCTCCCGCTCGATTCGGAAACCGATCAACGCCATCTTTAAGGTCTGTGTATCCGGCATGACCACACCATATCAGGAATACAAGAGTCATTTCTGGCCATTATCGGAAACTGCTTTCGGCCGAGATGCGCGTGCCAGCCTCGAAAGTGATATAGTGACTGACGCTCGAATCGCTGGGGATTCAGCAGCGAAATGCTCATATTCCGCACTGGAATCCTCAATCCATCCTGCGCGGGGGATCATGCCGGAGGGCCATGAGATCACCGAACTTCTCGAACGATGGGGAACCGGAGACAAGCAGGCCCTGGATCAGCTCATGCCGCGCATTTATGACGAGCTGAAGCGCGTCGCCGGCGGGTATCTTCGCGGTGAGCGGCCAGGACATACGCTTCAGCCCACCGCCCTGGTCCATGAAGCGTACCTCCGCATGGTCCATCTCCATTCGCCAAAGATCGAAAACCGGAAACACTTCCTGGTTCTGGCGGCGCAGGCGATGCGGCGCGTTCTGGTGGATCACGCCCGGCGCCACAATGCCGGGAAGCGCGATTCGCAGCTCCTGCCGCCCGATTCCGGACTGGTCATCCAGCCCAAACTGGATTTCGACGTCGTAGCGCTCGATGATGCGCTCAACTGCCTGTCTCGATTCGATCCGGGAAAAGAACGGATTGTCGAATTGCGCTATTTTGCCGGCTTGTCGGTGCTGGAAACGGCCGAGGTGGTGGGACGGTCCCCGGCCACCGTCAAGCGCGAGTGGGCAGTGGCCAAGGCCTGGCTCTACCGGCAGTTGAACGGCGAGGCACCCCATGAACCCCCCGCAATGGAATGAAGTGGACGGCATTCTCAAGAGTGCCTTAGAGCTGCCGGACTCCGAACGGGATGTCTGGATCGCGCGCGAGTGCGATGGCCGGCCGGAGGTAAAACGCGAAGTCGAATCGCTCATGCGCGCGCACCGTGCCGCGGAGGCCTTTCTGGAACCGCACACCCACACTCATGAGGGGAGGCGGATCGGACCTTATTTGCTCCTGGAAGAGATTGGAGCGGGTGGCATGGGTACGGTTTACCGGGCCCGGCGCGAGGACGAGAATTTCAAGCAGGAAGTAGCTGTCAAATTGATGCGCGCCAGCCTGGAAGTCCGTCCCGAGGCGGTGCGCCGCTTTCTCGAGGAGCGGCAGATTCTGGCAGCGTTGGCGCACCCCAACATCGCCCGTCTTCTGGATGGCGGCTATACCTCCGAAGGTACGCCCTACATCGTGATGGAGTATGTCGCGGGCACTCCCATTACAGATTACTGTGCCCAGTATGAGCTGGATTTGAAGGCCCGGCTGAACTTGTTCCTGCAACTCGCCACTGGCGTGCAGTTCGCGCACCAGCACCTGGTGATTCATCGCGACATCAAGCCGGCCAACGTTCTGGTGACCGGCGAAGGGACGCCTAAACTGCTCGATTTCGGAATAGCCAAACTGCTCGATCCGGAAGCCGCTGGTTCCGAAACCACGGTCCTGCCGCTGACGCCGGATTATGCGAGTCCGGAACAGGTGCGCGGAAGGGCCATGACCACAGCTTCGGATGTGTACTCGCTGGGTGTGTTGCTCTACGAGCTGGTGGCCGGCCGCCGCCCGTACAGACTGGCGGAGACGCCGCTGGACCAGGCCATCGAGACGATCTGTGTCAAGGACCCGGCGGCACCCAGCACTGTCTCGGCGGATGTGCCCGAGGATCTCGACGCCATCGTCATGAAGGCTCTGCGCAAGGAGCCCGAGAGCCGGTACGCATCGGTGCGCGAATTCGCCGAGGACATCGAGCGCTACCTGGGCGTTCGGCCCGTGCTCGCCCGTCAGGGGACCTATCGCTACGTGGCGCGGAAATTCGTTCGCCGCCACCGGGCCGGAGTGGCTACCGCCGCCGCGGCCGGCATTCTTCTCACGGCATCGGCGGCGCTGGTGATCCGGGAATCGCAGGTGGCGCGTCTCGAGCGCGATCGTGCCCAGCGGCGTTTCAACGAAGTCCGGCGCCTGGCCCATACCGTGATCTTCGACTTTCAGTACAAGATCGCAGCCCTGCCGGGATCCACGCCCGTGCGGAAAGAGCTGATCGCCAGCGTCATCGGATACCTCGATCGCCTGGCGAAGGAGGCCGCGGGCGATCCGGGATTGCAGCAGGAACTTGCCGGGGCCTATATACAGATCGGCAACGTACAAGGCGGGGGTAACGAGAATCTGGGCGACCAGCAGGGGGCCCTGTCCAGTTTTCGGAAGGCGGAGCAGATCGCGCGAGCTCTGGTGGAGCGCAGCCCTCTTTCGGCGCACGCAAATTGCTGGTGGAGGCACTGCGAGGCATTGGCCAGGTCTATTACCAGACCAATGACCACGCAAAGGCAGAGACCTACCGTAAGGAAACTCTGGCGATGGCCCGCGAGCTTCAAAAGCAATCCCCTGAAAATGAGGACGCGGACATCCTCGTATCCAACTCCCTGTTTGACCTGGCCATCGTTTCCGGGGACTCCCAATCCCTGGAGTACCGGCTTGAGGCTTTGCCCATCTGTGAGAAGTTGCTGAGAGCTAAGCCCTCCGACGCCCGACGCCAACGCAGCGCCGCTCTCATCCACAAGTACATAGCTGGCTATTGGCTCAGTGGTGACGATCCTGATCGAGCCCTCCCATACCTCCAGCGCGCTCTGGCGTTGGACGACGCTCGGCTGGCCAGCGATCCCGGGAACCAGGGCGCCAAGTTGGATTTATCCTTCGACTACAGCCAGCTCGGAGCGTATTACGACACTAAGCATGACTTACACACCGCCATCGAGTACCAGCGGAAGACGCTCGCGATCCGAAGAGAACTGGCAGCCTCGGACCCCAAGGATGTGTGGAAGCAGGCTCGCCTCGCGTATGCGCTGACCGGCACCGCCGACCTCCTGATCGAAGCCCATGATTATCGAGCCGCCCTGGCCAACCTGGATGAGTCGAGAAGGATCAGCGAGGGTT
>CAZZHN010000007.1:0-50578 GCA_964654065.1 uncultured Solibacteraceae bacterium | reverse complement strand
AAATCTTGAGCCACAGAGGAACACAGATCAACACAGATAAGAAAAACTAAAAGCGCTTTCGGTTCTTCATCTGTGTTCCTGGCGGCTAATTGCTTTCTTGAGCCGACCCGTCTTCCTCTGCGGCTCCCGTTCTTTTACGGCTGCGAAGGCGAGGGGTGACGGCTTAGAATGGTGCCTGGCGAGTGTCGCCTGCCCTTTGATGCAAGGCACCATCATCCAGGTCAATGTCTCCCAGGGAGGGCTCCCGAAGCGGCCGGTTCCGCGCGCTCGGATCGGCGTTGAGGGCCTGGAGGGCGACGGCCACGCGCACCCATTCATCCATGGCGGCCCACGCAAGGCGGTTCTGCTGATCGCCGCGGAAGTGGTGGATGATCTGGCTGCCCGCGGCTACCCGGTTTTCTATGGCGCCTTGGGGGAGAACCTCACCATGCGCGGCATCGACGTGCGCGGCCTGCGGGTCGGCGACCGCTTGCGCGCCGGAACTTCCACGCTGGAGATCATGCAGCTCCGCACGCCGTGTGTCCAGCTCGATGTCTATGGGGAATCGATCAAAGGCGACCTGTATGACGAGCGCGTGAAGGCCGGCGACAGAAGCTCGCCGTGCTGGGGCAGGGCCGGATTCTATGCCAGCGTGGTGGAGGCGGGCGCCGTAGCGCCGGGCGATATAATTGCGCCAGTGGCCGGCGTGCCTGACCGATGCTGACTTTGCTCGACCGCGTTCCCGAGCGCGTGGCTGCGCGTATCCAACTACTGCTGGCCTCCGTGCCGGACCGGGAAGCGGCGACGCGCTGCCTGGAGCGGCTGCGGCAGGCCTCGCCCTCGGCCTTTGATCGCATTACCAGCTCACCAGCCGCCCTGCGCGCGGCGGCGAACGTGTTTTCCTACAGCGCGTTTCTTTCCGATGCCGTGCTCAAGAACCCGGAGCAGATTCTGCAAGTCGCCAGCTCCGGCAGTTTCTACCGGGTGCTGTCCGTCGAGGAGTTCGAAGAGCGGCTATACGATCTTCTCGGAGCGGGCCACGGCGGCGTGCCTTCCGGCGTCGAGCTGGCGCGCTTCCGCCGCCGGCAGTTGCTGCGCATCGTGCTGCGCGACGTGCTCGGAGTCGCCGGACTGGCTGAGATTACCGAAGAGCTGTCGAGCCTGGCCGACGCGATTCTGAGCGTGGCGTACCGGCATCTCCGCGACGACTTTGTGGCACGTTACGGCGAGCCGCGCCTGGCCGACGGCAGCCCCTGCGCCTTCTCGGTGATTGCGCTCGGCAAGCTGGGCGGGCAGGAACTGAATTACAGCTCGGATATTGACCTGATGTTCGTCTACGGCGGCAACGGCCAAACGGCCGGCCCGGAGGTGGTGACCAACAAGGAATTCTATAAGAAGGTCGCCAACCAGTACACGCAGTTACTCTCCACTTACACCGCCGAGGGCCAGTGTTACCGGGTGGACTTGCGATTGCGCCCGGACGGGACCCTGGGCGAGGTCGCGATTTCCGGCGACGGCGCGCGCGATTACTACGGCGGGCGCGCCCGCGACTGGGAAAAGCAGATGCTCATCAAAGCGCGTGTTGCGGCGGGCGAGCCGGAGCCGGGCGCGGCGCTGCTCGAGTTCGTTGAGCCGCTGATTTATCAAACCTCGCTCGACTTCCGGGCGGTGGAGGCGGTGTCGGAGACGCGGCAGCGGATCAGCGAGAAGATGGCCGGCCGGCGCAATGCGGGCGGCGGCATCGACGTGAAGCTCACGCCCGGAGGGATTCGCGACATCGAGTTTCTGGTGCAGTGCCTGCAGCGGTTGCACGGCGGCCGCGAGACCTGGGTACGGCACGGCGGTACCATGTTCGCGCTGTTCCGGCTGCGCGACAAGGGGCTGCTCAGCGGAGGCGAATATGCGCGGCTCGCGTCCGCGTACCAGTTCCTGCGCTACCTGGAGCACCGCCTGCAGATGGAAGATGATCGTCAGACACACACGCTTCCGACGGACCCGGCAGCGCTGAACCTGCTGGCGCGCAAGATGCCGGTGGCGCCCACCGGGGAGATACTGGACGCGGACTCGCTGGCCCGCGGCCTGGACGAGCACCTGGCCGCGGTGCGCGAGATCTACGAGCGCGTGATTCACGCGCAGCGGCCGCTGTATTACACGCCCGGTTTCGAGCCGGTGCTGGAAGAAGAGCCGGAACCCGCGCCGGTGGCGACCAACCTGACGCGCTTTCTGGACGAGCGCGCGCCACAGCTGGCAGCGGCGGTGGCCGGAGCCGGCCTGCATCGGGGGCGGGAGCGATTCGAACATTTCCTCGAGAAGGCGTTTGCACAGCCGGAGATCCTGGAGCGCCTGGACGGCGACGCGGGCCTGGCGGCCGGCGTGCTCGATGTGTTCGAGCACTGCGGGCATTTCGCCGACGAGTTGCTGCGCTACCCGGAGCTGATGGAGGAAATCGGCGAGCCTTTCCGGCTGGAGGGAGGCGCTTTGGCCGATGGCGGGGCGCTGCGCCGCTACTACCGACGCCAGATGCTGCGCATCCAGACAGAGAGCCTGCTGAAGGCACCTCCGATTTTCACCACCTTGGGCAAGACCTCAGTGCTGGCCGATAGCGTCATCGCCGCCGCGTACCAGATGTCGGTGCGGGATGCCCCGCCTCCTGCCAGCAGCAGCTACGAGCCGTCGAACCAGATGATGGTGATCGCGCTCGGCCGGCTGGGCATGCGCGAATTCGACCTCGGATCGGACGCCGACCTGGTGTTTGTCATCCCCGACGAAGACGCCGCGGAACATGCTTTCTGGACCGATGTCGCCGAGCGGACGGTGCAGACCTTGAGCGCCTACACGGGCGAGGGCGTGATGTTTGCAGTCGATACCCGCCTGCGCCCGAACGGCCGCGAAGGCGACCTGGTGCAATCCGAAGGTTCCTACACGGCATACTTTGAGGGCCACGCCGAGGCCTGGGAAGGCATCGCTTATATGAAAGCGCGCGCCGTGGCGGGCGACATGGAGCGCGCGACCGTGTTTTTGAACGAATTGCAGCAGGTGGACTGGCGCCGCTACGGCCAGAGCATGCGCTCGCGCAAGGAACTGGCCGAGATGCGAGCGCGTCTGGAACGGGAGCAGGGGCCGCGCAATCCGCTGAAGGCCGGCAGGGGCGGGTTCTATGACATTGACTTTGCGCTGATGTACCTGCGGCTGCGGGGTGCCGGCATCTTCTATAAGGTGCTCAACACGCCGGAACGCATTGACGTGATCGAGAAGATGGGACACCTGGACCGGGAAGACGCCGACTTCCTGCGGGAAGCGGCCACCTTTTACCGTGGGATCGACCATGGGCAGCGCGTTTCACGCGGGCACGCCGAAGGCAGCCTGCCCACCTCGCAGGCGCAGATGGAAGTGCTGGCCAACCTGGTGAGGCGCTGGACGCCGACACATCTGCACCAGCAGCGTCTGGATGTGACGCTGCGGGAAATCCGCCGCCGCACGCGGGAATACTTCAACCGTCTGTTCGAGCGGTCATGAAGGCGCTGCGATTCGCGGCCTCGCTCGGGCTGGTGGCGGCCATCATCGCGGCCTACCGGCTGGCGCCGGTCAACGTTACCACGGTGGCGCTGACGCTGCTGCTCGCCATTCTGGGGATTTCGACGTGGTGGGGGCTGGCCGAGGCTACATTGGCGTCGGTGCTGGCGGTGCTGGGCTTCAACTTCTACTTCCTGCCTCCGGTGGGCAGGTTCACCATTCAGGATCCGCAGAACCTGGTGGCCTTTCTGGCTTTTCTGGTGACGGCGGCCACCGCCAGCCAGCTTTCGGCGCGCGTCCGGCGGCGCGCTGCAGAGGCGGAGGCGCGGCGCCTGGAAAGCGAGAGGCTCTATGCGCTGGTGCGGTCGCTGGCGTTGACCGGCAACCGGCGCAAGACGATCCGCGAATTCCTCAACCGCGTCGCGCAGGAATTTGGCTGCCGGGGCGCTGCCTTTTATTACCGGGAGACGGGTGAGGTTTTCAGAACCGGGCCCGAGAGCCAGCCGGTGACGGATCACGATCTGAAGGTTGCGGCGGAGATCGAGCATGTTTCGGGTGAGGCGAGCGGCGACCGGATCGCCAGCCCGGTCCGCCTGGGTATGAGGACCCTCGGCAGCCTGGGGCTGGTGGCGCCGCTGCCATCGGCGCAGATGGTGAGGGCGGTCGCCGACCTGGCGGCCATCACCATCGAAAAGGCGCGCGCGTTGGAGGAGGCGAGCCAGGCCGAAGGCGCCCGGCAAAGCGAGCTGCTGAAATCGGCGCTGCTCGATTCGCTCGCGCACGATATCAAGACGCCGCTCACCTCTATCAAAGCCGCCGTGACCAGCCTGTTGGGCGGAGCGGCGGCGGCCGACCGCGAGCTGCTCACCATCATCAACGAAGAGGCCGACCGGCTGAATCAGCTTGCCGCGGAGGTGGTCGCCATGGCGCGCATTGAAGCCGGCAAGCTTCACCTGGAGAAACGCGCTGTGCCGGTGGAGCAGATGATCAGCGGCGCGCTGGCCGAAGTGGAGGGGCTGCGCAAGGGTCGCCAGATCGACATCCGCGCCGCGGCCGATCTGCCGCCTGCCGAAGCCGATCCCGAGCTGGCCCAGCAGGTGGTCAAGCAGTTTCTGGAAAACGCGCTCAAATACACGCCCGAGGATACGCCCATCACGGTCTCGGTGGAACGAAAGAACGGCAAGATGGTGATCGGCGTGGCCGACCGCGGCCCAGGGATCGAGGAGCATGAGCGCGCCCTGATTTTCGACCGCTTCTATCGCGGCCGCGAGCACCGCTTCGCGACCAAGGGAACGGGCATGGGCCTTGCCATTGCCAAGGGGATCGTGGAGGCGCACGGCGAACGAATCTGGGTGGAAAGCGAGCGGCGCCAGGGTTCGGTGTTCTACTTTACGCTGGCGGCCGCAGCGGGAGGCAAAGAGAGTTGAGCGCAGGAAAGATTCTGGTGGTGGACGACGACCCGCAGATTCGCCGCGTGATGAAGGCCACGCTGGTGGGACACAGCTACGAGGTGCTGGAAGCGCGCACGGGCGAAGAAGCGCTTGAAATGTTCGCGCGCGAAGCGCCGAGCCTGGTGCTGCTGGACATGAACATGCCCGGTTTGGACGGTCTGGAAACGTGCCGCGCGCTGCGCGCCGGCTCCGACGTGCCGGTGATCGTGCTGACGGTGCGCAATTCGGAGAAAGACAAAGTAGCGGCGCTCGATGCCGGCGCCGACGATTACGTCACCAAGCCATTCGGTATTGAAGAACTGCTGGCGCGCATCCGCGCAGCGCTGCGGCGCTCCCCGGCGGGGCCCGAAAGCGGTCCGCGCGGCTTCGAAACGGCGGGGCTGGAGGTCGATTTTGAAACCCGCCGGGTGCGCGCGCAAGGCCGCGACGTAAGACTGACGCCCAAGGAGTTCGAGCTGCTCCGCTGCCTGGTAATTCACGCCGGCAAGCCGGTCACGCACCGCGAGCTGCTGCAAGCCGTTTGGGGTCCCGACTATGGCGATGAGCCCGAATACCTGCGTGTCTTCATCAACCAGTTACGCAAGAAAATCGAAGCCAACCCCGCGAAGCCGACCATCATTTTAACCGAACCCTGGGTGGGATACCGGCTGGCGGCGGGGTAGGGTAAAGCAGCAAACCACTGAAGCGTGGCGCAGCCTCAACAGGCTGCGCCACGAGAGGCTATTGGTGAGTGGCATTCTCCCCTGCCATCCAATCCTCCAACTCCTTTGGCAGCGGCGACACTACCGTGACCGGTTCTCCATCCGCGGGCCGGAAAAAACGGATGCGGTGGGCGTGCAGGAAATAGCGGGCGAGCGGGGGGCGGCCGGGGACCTGGGCGGGCGCGCCGTAGAGCGTGTCGCCGGCGACGGGGTGGTGGATGCTGGCCAGGTGCACGCGGATCTGGTGGGTGCGGCCAGTGCCGATTTTGACTTCGAGATAGGTGAAGCCGGGGAGGCGCGTGATGACGCGGTATTCGGTGTGGGCGGTGCGCCCGTCGCGGAGGCGCGCCGTCATGCGTGTACGATGGACGGGGTCGCGCGCGATTGGCTTGTCGATGACGCCGCTTTCCTGCTTTACCGCGCTATGCACCAGGGCCAGGTACACCTTTTCCACACGGCGGCTTGAGAACTGGGCGGCCAGTTTGCGGTGCGCGGCATCGTTCTTGGCCACCAGGATCACGCCGCTGGTGTAGCGGTCGAGGCGGTGCACGATTCCCGGCCTCATCTCGCCGCCTACCGCGGAGAGCGCGCTGAAACGGTGTAGCAGCGCGTTCACCAGCGTGCCGGAATGGACGCCGGCGCCGGCATGGACCACCATCCCGGCGGGCTTGTCCACGGCAACTACGTCGTTATCTTCGTAGAGGATGGCCAGTGGAATCTCCTCCGCCTCGGCGTGCAGCGGCGGCGGGTCGGCGGGTTCCACCTGGATGGCTTCGCCGCCGCGCAGCAGGGAGGAAGCGCGTGCCGCCGCGCCGTTCACCAGCACGCGGCCGTCGCGGATCCACTGCTGGATGCGGGAGCGGCTGTATTGCGGCAGGCGGGCGTGCAGGAAGTGGTCGAGGCGCCGGCCGGCCTCGCCGCGACCGGCGGTGAAGTCCGCCATAGGTTTTAGTTTAGTGTGTCAGCGCGAAGTCCAGTGCGTCGGGGCAAACCGGGTACAGGCACGAACTTTCGCAAAAGCGGCGAAATTCGAGCCAGTCCCCGTTTTGCACTATGCCGGCGTGTTTCCGGCGACAGTCTCGGCCTGTGGGGGTGGCTCCGAGGTCTGAGGCGCCAGCGGCCGGCGGTCGTAAAACTGGACGCGGCAGAACCGGCAATGATACAGGTTCCCGTGAGACCACCGTTCGAGCAGGTTCCACAAGCCGCCCTGCATCCGATCCACGGTGTCCGGCACGCCGAGGCGGGTCACGCGAAATGTTCCGCACTTTGGGCAGCGCGCGTGGGGGCCGAAATGGAGCCGGTACGGACGGGGTAAGTGTAGCTCACGCTCGCACGACCGGCACTGATAAATCGCCAGGTAAGTAAAGTGCTCAATCATCGTACGGTGTACCCGTCGCACTTTGCCCCCGCAGTGTAGACACTTTCGCACTGGCGTTATGACTACTCTGTTTTAGCTCAGATTGCGGAACCGGCACAACTGGCGTCACAATAAGAAGTTCGCCTTTCCACCCGATACAAGTCCTTATGCTCGACAGAATCACCGTACATGGTGCGAGACAGCACAATCTGAAGAATATCGACGTGGAAATCCCGCGCAACGCGCTGACGGTGATCACCGGCTTGAGCGGGTCCGGCAAATCGTCGCTGGCCTTCGACACCATTTATGCCGAAGGGCAGCGCCGCTATGTGGAGACTCTCTCGACTTATGCACGCCAGTTTCTGGACCAGATGGAGCGGCCCGACGTGGACTCGGTGGACGGTCTCAGCCCGGCCATCTCGATCGAGCAGAAGACCACCAGCCGCAGCCCGCGCTCGACGGTGGGCACCATCACCGAAATCTACGATTACCTGCGGCTGCTGTACTCCTCGATCGGGGTGCCGCATTGCCCGATCTGCGGGAACGAGATTTCGCGGCAGACCACGGAGCAGATTCTGCAGCACGTGCTGGCTCTGAAGCCGGAAGACCGGATTATGGTGATGGCGCCGGTGGTGCGCGGGCGCAAGGGCGAATACAAGAAGGACCTGGAGAAGCTGGCTCGGCAGGGATTCGTCAGGGCCCGGGTGGATGGCGTGTTGCGCTCGCTCGAAGATGATATCCGGCTCGACAAGCGGCGCAACCATACCATCGAAGTGGTGGTGGACCGGCTGCTGGTAAAGCGCGGCATCGAGAAGCGGCTGGCAGCGGCCATCGACATCGCCACCAAGCTGGCGGGCGGCCTGGTGCTGGTTTCGGTGGTGAACGGCGAAGAGCGACTGTACTCGCAGAAGCTGGCCTGTACCGTTTGCGGCACCAGCATTCCGCAATTGGAGCCGCGATCGTTTTCCTTCAACAGCCCGTACGGCGCGTGCGAAGAGTGTCACGGGTTGGGCAGCCGGTGGACGTTCGATCCCGCCAAGGTGATCGCCGATGCTTCCAAGCCGCTGTTCGACGGCGGGCTCGGCCCGGGCGCCGGGTCCTGGACCATGCAGCAGGAGCTGGAGGCGCTGGCGAAGCGCGCCAAGATCGATTTGAAAACGCCGTTCGAAAGCCTGCCCAAACAGTCGCGCGCGATTTTGCTGAATGGCACTGGTGGAACGCCAGGGATTCTCGGGATTCTGCAGCAGGCCTATGACAACTCGACGGAAGGTTACCGCGAGTGGCTGACGGAATACATGTCGCCGGTGGAATGCGCGGCGTGCGGTGGTAGGCGGCTGCGGCTGGCCAGCCTGGCGGTGCGGGTGAAGACCTTCTCGATTGCGGAGTTCACTGCGCTGCCCATCGCGCGGGCCCTGGTGACGGTGCGCAACTGGGAATTCGGCGAGCGCGAGATGCAGATCGCCGGCCGGGTGCTGGATGAGATTCGCCGGAGGCTGGAGTTTCTTTCGGCGGTGGGCCTGGATTATCTCAGCCTGGAGCGCTCGGCGGCCACGCTCTCCGGCGGCGAGGCGCAGCGCATCCGCCTGGCCACCCAGATCGGCTCCAAGCTGCGCGGCGTGCTGTACGTGCTGGACGAACCTTCCATCGGCCTGCATCCGCGCGACAACGGCCGTCTGCTGGAGACGCTGGCGCATCTGCGCGATATGGGCAACACGGTACTGGTGGTGGAGCACGACGCCGAGACCATCGAGCGCGCGGACTACGTGATCGATCTCGGTCCCGGCGCGGGCCGCCTCGGCGGCAAACTGGTGGCCGCGGGCGACCCGGCGGCCATTGCGCGCAATCCGGAATCGCTCACCGGCCAATACCTTTCGGGAGCACGCGAAATCCCGGTGCCGCAGGAACGGCGCACGCCCGGCGAAAACCAGCTGCGCATCCGCGGCGCCCGCCAGCACAACCTGAAGAACCTGGATGTCGCCATCCCGCTGGGCGTGCTGACGGTGGTGACGGGGGTTTCGGGCAGCGGCAAATCGACGCTCGTGAACGAGATCCTCTACCGCTCCCTGGCGCGCGAGATTTATGGCTCGCACGAGGAGCCGGGCGAGCACGACGCCATTGACGGCATCGGCCTGCTGGACAAAGTGATCCGTATCGACCAGGCGCCGATCGGCCGCACGCCGCGCTCCAACCCCGCTACCTACACTGGCCTCTTTACCCCCATACGCGATCTCTACGCGATGCTGCCGGAGTCTCGCGAGCGGGGCTACAAGCCTGGCCGCTTCAGCTTCAACGTGAAGGGCGGGCGCTGCGAGGCCTGCCAGGGCGACGGGTTGAAACGCATCGAAATGAATTTCCTCCCAGACGTGTACGTCACCTGCGACGTCTGCCGCGGCCGCCGCTACAACCGCGAAACCCTGCAGGTGAAATTCAAGGGGTACTCGATTGCGGACCTGCTGGACGCCACCGTGGAGGAGGCGCTGCCCCTGATGGAAAACCTGCCGCAGATCCGCGCCAAGCTCGAAACTCTGCACGACGTCGGGCTGGGATACGTCCATCTCGGCCAGTCTTCCACCACGCTTTCCGGCGGCGAAGCGCAGCGCATCAAGCTGGCAAAGGAACTCAGCAAGCGGCAAACGGGCAAGACGTTCTACCTGCTCGACGAGCCTACCACCGGGCTGCATTTCGATGACGTGCGCAAGCTGCTGGACGTGCTGCAGCGCCTGGTGGGACTAGGCAACACGGTGGTGGTGATCGAGCACAACCTGGATGTGATCAAGACCGCCGACTGGATCATCGACTTGGGGCCGGACGGAGGCGAATACGGGGGCCGGGTGGTGGCCTGCGGCACACCGGAACAGGTAGCGCGTTCCAAGAAAAGCTATACCGCGGAGGCGCTGCGCCGGGTGCTGGGCAACGGGAGGGCGGCATGAGCCGGTACCCGAAGCAACCTCTCGATTTCGCCGGGCTGCATACCGTCGGCCTCCAGGAGCGCGGCGGAAAAGTGAAGACCGGAGACTTCGCGTTGCCCTACCGAAAGGGCGAAGGCATGGCGGCCTGGCTGGATTCGCTGCCGCGCATCCTGGCGGGCGCGGACTTCCGCAAAGTGGCCGATGCGGTGTTCGCCGCGCGGGCGAAGAAGCGCGCCGTCATCTGGGGATTGGGCGGCCACGTCATCAAGTGCGGCCTGGCGCCGGTGCTGATCGACCTGATGCAGCGCGGCTATGCCACCGTGTTCGCGCTAAATGGCGCGGCGGCGATTCACGATTTCGAAATCGCATTGGCCGGGCATACCAGCGAGGACGTAGAAGCAGCTTTGCCGGACGGCCGCTTTGGATCGGCGGAAGAGACCGGCCGCGAAATGAACGCCGCCATCGCCGATGGCGCGCGCCTCGGGCTGGGAATCGGCGAAGCGCTCGGCCGGCGCCTGGACACTATCTCCGCCCCTGCCTATGCGCCGTTCAGCCTGGTGCTGCAGGCTTACCGTGCGTCCATCCCGGTCACCGTGCACGTAGCGATGGGAACGGACACGCCGCACACCCATCCGGCAGCCGACGGAGCGGCCATTGGCGCGGGCTCGCATCACGATTTCCGGCTGCTGTGTTCCTATGTCGCGGATCTGCACGAGGGCGGCGTGTATCTGAACGTCGGATCGGCCGTAGTGCTGCCGGAAGTCTTCCTGAAAGCGGTCTCGGCAGTGCGCAATCTCGGCCACACACTGAGCGGATTCACCACCGCCAATTTCGATTTTCTGCAGCATTACCGGCCGCGGATGAACGTAGTGGAACGGCCCCACGCCGGCTCCGGCGGCGCCGGCTATTCCGTAACCGGCCATCACGAGTTGATGATTCCACTGCTGGCCGCGGCGCTCGTCGAGAAAGATTCATGACGCCGGAAGAGCAGCCTGTCCCGTTCGAACCGTCCGCCGGCGCGCCCGAGGCCCCTGCGGCGCCCGAACAGCCCGCCGCGCCGGAGTTCCTTTCCGCGCCTCCGCGACCGCCGGAACGCGATCCGTTTTGGGGCTATAGCGACCTGTTGTGGTTCTTCGGTCTGGCCATCCCCAGCATGCTGGCCGGTGAGGCGGTCGAGTGGCTCACGCTGACGCTACTGAAATTGAACGTAACCAGTCTTGCTGTACGCCACGTGCCCGGGATGTTCGTCGGCTATGGCCTTTTGTTCGGCGGCCTGCGACTCATGTTCCTGGTGAGATACGATCGCCCGTTCTGGCGCTCGCTGGGGTGGAAGCCCACGCGTCTGCCCGTGATGTGGGTGATGTTGTCGGGGATGGTCACGGCAATCCTGGTGGCGTTGGCCAGCGCTTTGATCCACACGCCGACCGGCGATACCCCGATGACGCAGTTGATGGAAACGCGCGTTGACGTGCTGGTGATGGGCACGCTGGGCGTCACCCTGGCGCCGCTTTGCGAGGAACTGGGGTTTCGCGGATTTCTACAGCCGCTGCTGGTGCGGAGCCTGGGAGCGGTAGCCGGCGTGGTGCTGGCCGCGATTCCTTTCGGGCTGCTCCATCTTCAGGAATACGGCAACTCCTGGCGCCATGCGCTGATCATCGCGCTGGCCGGCGCGGCCTTCGGCTGGATGCGCCAGGCGACGGGTTCCACCAAGGCAGCGGTGATCATGCACGCGGCCTACAATTCGCTGTTCTTCATCGCGCTTATGACGGAAAAGAGGATTCTGCCCCACCTATGGTAGAGACGATTCAATGGATTGACGGCACCGTGGTGATGATCGACCAGAGGCGGCTGCCGCTCGAGGAAACATACGTCACTTGCCGAAGCTACCAGGAGGTGGCCGAAGCGATCCGCGGGATGACCATCCGCGGCGCGCCGGCCATCGGAGTGGCGGCGGCGATGGGCGTGGCGCTCGGCATGCTGCACGCGCCGGGACCGGATTTCGACGCGCAGATGAACCAGATCTGCGCCACGCTGGCGGCCACGCGCCCCACCGCAGTCAATCTATTCTGGGCGATTGACCGCATGCAGCGGCTGTACGCCGGCATGGCCGGGCAGCCGGTGGATGAAATTCGGCGCCGCCTGGTGGAAGAAGCGCTGCTGGTGCGGGAGGAAGATATCGCAATCTGCCGCGCCATCGGCCATAACGGCGCTGCGCTGGTGCCGGAGCGGAAAACCGTGCTGACCCACTGCAACGCCGGCGCGCTGGCGACCGCGGGCTACGGCACCGCGCTGGGCGTGATCCGGGCGGCGGTGGAAGCCGGCAAGCAGATCGACGTTTTCGCCGATGAGACGCGCCCGTTCCTGCAGGGAGCGCGGCTGACCGTCTGGGAACTTCAGCAGGACAACATCCCGACCACGCTGATCACCGATAACATGGCCGGCCACTTCATGAAGTCCGGCCGCATCGGCTGCGTGGTGGTGGGTGCGGACCGTATCGCCGCCAACGGTGATGTGGCGAACAAGGTGGGAACCTACACCGTTGCGGTGCTAGCCAAGGAGAACGGGGTGCCGTTCTTTGTCGCCGCGCCGATTTCGACGCTCGACCTGCGCCTCGCCTCCGGCAGCGCGATCCCCGTCGAACAGCGTGCCGCCGAAGAAGTGACGCACGTCTTCGGACAGCGGGTGGCTCCCGAGGGAACAGTGGTGGAGAACCCGGCGTTTGACGTCACGCCGGCCCGTTATGTGGGGGCCATCATCACGGAAAAGGGCGTGGCGCGGCCGCCGTACGAAGAATCGCTGAAAAAACTGGTAAGTTGAAAAATGAAAATGCGAACCATCCTCATTGCTTTCGTGTGTACCGTGGCGCTGGCGGCCGGCGACGGCGCGCGGCGCGCTCCTGGCTTTGCTCTACCGGACCTCAAAGGCCAGTTTCACGATCTGGCCGATTACCGCGGCAAGGTGCTGATTCTCGAGTTCCTGAAAACCGATTGTCCGCACTGCGCCGCGTTTGCCGAAGTCCTGGCCCAGCTGCAGCCAAAGTACGGCGACAAGGTCGCCGTGCTGGCTGTAGCCAACATCAACACGGATGCGCCGCAGAACATCCTTCAGTACATCACCGGCCACAAACTCACCTACCCGGTGGCGCTGGACCAGGGGCAAATGATGTTCTCTTACCTGCGAAACCCGCAGGGCGCCCCCATGCCCCACGTGTACGTCATCGATGCCACGGGCTATATCCGCGGGGATTATGAGTACACCGCGTTGACGCGCGACGTATTCGAAGGCAACGCCCTGTTCGGCGACATCGACCGTCTGCTGAAGAAATAGTCCGCAGCTAGGACGGGCGATCGGTTTGCGTCGCCTGTCCCAGTGCGCTCTGTAGCGCCGGCGGTCTTGCCGCCGGTGTCAGGCTGCTGATTCCCAACAGAAGCGGGGTGGTCTTTCGACCCCGCCTTCGGCACGGGGCTGATTCCCGACACCGCTGCCCTTTGGTCGCGGCTCCGATGCGTCCTTAAGCCGCGACCGGGAGACCGGCGGTCGCCGCTTATTTCTTCGAATTCAACTTCAGATTGATGGTCGCCAGCTTGCGGGAATCGAAAGAGCTGAGGGTATGAGTCCCGCTGGAGGCGCCGCTGAATTCGGCCTTGAGCTCATAGTCGATGTCGGGGCTGAGGTCGTGAAAGTAGTAGCTGCCGTCCTTTTGGGTGAAGAACGAGCGGATCTGCAGCGTCTTGGTGTTCTTGAGATAAACGACGGCGCCGGTCACCAGGCTGTCATCCGAGGCGGTAACGGAGCCCTGCACGCTGCGGGTCTTCTGATTCTGCGCGATGCCCACGGCTGAAAACAGCAGCACGGCGGCTGCCAGCGCCGCAAGCCCGCTGCCCCAAGAAGCGCGCGCCGGCCGATGAGAAGATCGAATCCCCGCAGGCATGCTATTTCCAATCCTCGTCTTCGGCCTCTTCCTCATCCTCGTCTTCCACGAGATCGGCGTCCTCTTCGTCCTCGGCGAATTCCTCGGCCGATTCCAATTCCAGAGGATCGGTGCTGACTACCCGGAGTTCGGCGCCGCACTCATCGCAGCTAAGGGGGTCGCCCTCGTCGAGGTCTTCTTCCTCTACGTCGATTGCGCCTTTGCATGCCGGACACGTGACCATCGATCCATTGCCTCCCGAAATTACTGTTATACGACAGATTGCCGCCGGGGCGGGCGCGTTTCCGTTGCTTTGCCCTATTTGCTGGCGGCCAGGCGCGCCTGGCGGCGCCGGGTCGTGGCTGGCACAATGCCTTTCATGCGCATGTAGGTAAACAGTTGCTGGCGGTGAGCCAGCTCGTGCTCTTTGACCCACTGCAGCATTTCCAGCCGCGTGAGCATCGCGCCGTCCATCCGTTTCATCATGCCGGCCCAGAATTCGGGCGTCTGGCTGGCCAGCTGTCCGGCGCGCTCCTCCAGCGCCTCCTCCAACCGCCGGGCCAGTTCGGCGGGTTCCAGGTCCTCGGGGACCTGGGACGAGTGGGCCGCGGCGCGGGAACGAAAATCGGGCCCGCTGAAATCAGTCTCTCCCGCCAGCAGCATGCCGGTCAAAGCGTGGCTCGAAATCAGAATATGGCGGCCGATCTGGCCAAACGTCTGCACATCAGCAGCGGGACGATAATCAAACTCGCCCGCCGGAAATTCTTCCACCGCTGCGATCGTATCCCGCCGGACGCTTTTCCAGGCATCGATAACGTGTTCGGCTCTCACCATGCCCTCATTGTACTCGCACAACAGCCGATCGAACGCCGTCGAGGTGAGATGCCGGAGCGAGGCGTGCCTCGCCGCTGTAGGCGCGCCGCTCCGCCTGAAAGGGCCGCTTCCGCCAGTATAATGGTACCAATGCACTTGAAACGTGACGAGAGGGTAGTGGACCTGAATCCACAGGAGACCTCGGAATGGGTCGAGGCGCTGGATCAGGTTTTGGACGAGACCGGCCCGGACCGGGCGGCATACCTGGTCGAGAGGCTGGCGGAGCGCGCGAGAACGGGCGGCGCCGAACTGCCCATCCACCTGAACACGCCGTACGTCAACACCATCCGGCCGGACGTGGAAGTTTCTTATCCCGGCGACCGCGCCATGGAGCGGCGCATCAAGAGTCTGATTCGCTGGAACGCGATGGCGATGGTGGTCCGGCAGAACAAGTACGACGCCGGAATCGGCGGCCACATCTCCACCTACGCCTCGCTGGCCACTCTGCTGGAAGTCGGGTTCAACCACTTCTTTCGCGCCAGCTACGACGACCAGCCGGGCGACCTGATCTACTTCCAGGGCCACGCCTCGCCGGGAGTCTACGCCCGCGCTTTTCTGGAAGGGCGGTTGAGCGATGATCATCTGAAGAATTTCCGCCACGAACTGCGCGATAAACCGGGGCTCTCCTCCTATCCGCACCCCTGGCTGATGCCCGATTTCTGGCGGTTTCCCACCGTCTCCATGGGGCTGGGGCCGATCAATGCCATCTACCAGGCGCGCTTCATGCGGTACCTGGAAAACCGGGGCGTGATCCCGCCCACCGGGCGCAAAGTGTGGGCGTTTCTCGGCGACGGCGAGACCGACGAGCCGGAATCGATGGGGTCGCTCACGCTGGCGTCCCGTGAGAGACTGGACAACCTGATTTTCGTAGTGAACTGCAATCTGCAGCGTCTGGACGGACCGGTGCGCGGCAACGGCAAGATCATCCAGGAACTGGAAGCCGCCTTCCGCGGAGCCGGATGGAACGTCGTTAAGTTGATCTGGGGCGAGGATTGGGACGATTTGCTGGCCCGCGACACCACCGGCCTGCTGGCCAAGCGCATGGGCGAAGTGGTGGACGGCGAATTCCAGACCTACGTAACCCGCGACGGCGCCTTCATTCGCCAGCATTTCTTCGGCAAGTACCCGGAGCTGCTGGACCTGGTTTCGCACCTCAGCGACGAGGACTTGTTTAAGCTGCACCGGGGCGGCCACGATCCCCGAAAGGTCTACAACGCCTTCAAGGCCGCCGTGGAATTCACCGAAGGGCCCACCGTGGTGCTGGCCCACACCATCAAAGGCTACGGGCTGGGCGAGGCCGGCGAAGGCCGCAATATCACGCACCAGCAAAAGAAGCTCAACGAGGCTGAGCTCGAGCACTTCAAATCGCGGTTTGAGATTCCGATTCCCGATGAAGCGGCGCGCACCGCGTCTTTCTACCGGCCGCCGGCTGACAGTCCGGAAATGGCCTACATGCACGAACGGCGCCGGCTGCTGGGCGGCTATCTGCCGAGCCGCACTGTTCCTCCCAGCCAGATTGAAGCTCCGCCGCTCGAATACTTCAAGGAATCGCTGGAGGGTTCGGCGGGCCGCGAGGTTTCCAGCACCATGGCGCTGGTGCGGGTGATTACGCTGCTCCTGAAGCACCCGCAGACCGGCAAGCGGGTGGTCCCCATCATTCCCGATGAAGCGCGCACCTTCGGCATGGAATCGCTGTTCCGCCAATTCGGCATTTACGCCAGCCAGGGACAGCTTTACAAGCCGCATGACGCGGAGATGTTCCTCTACTACAAGGAATCCAAAGACGGGCAGATTCTGGAAGAGGGCATAACCGAGGCCGGCTCAATGGCTTCGTTTGCGGCTGCCGGAACCGCTTACGTGAATTACCGCGTGGAGATGATTCCGTTTTTTGTGTATTACTCCATGTTCGGCTTCCAGCGCGTGGGCGACCTGGTGTGGGCTTTCGGCGACGCGCGCGGCAAGGGCTTCCTGTGCGGCGGCACGGCGGGGCGGACCACGCTGGCCGGCGAAGGCCTGCAGCATCAGGACGGCCACAGCCTTGTGCTGGCTTCCACGGTGCCGAACTGCGCGGCCTATGACCCGGCTTACGCTTACGAGATCGCCATCATTGTGCAGGACGGCATCCGCCGCATGTACCAGTTGCAGGAAGACCGCTTTTACTACCTGACCCTGTATAACGAAAACTATCCCATGCCAGCCATGCCGCAGGGATTGGACCCGCAAGGTGTGCTGAAGGGCATTTACCGCTTCCGCGCCGCGGCAGAGGGCAAGGCGCTGGTGCAACTGTTCGGCAGCGGCCCGATCTTGAACGAAGCCGTGCGCGCGCAGGATATTCTGGCCGGCCAATACGGCGTCGCCGCGGATGTGTGGAGCGTAACCAGCTACAACGAGTTGCGGCGCGATGCGCTGGAGGCGGAGCGCTGGAACCGGCTGCATCCGGACCAGCCGCCGCGGCTGCCTTATATTGTGGAGGCGCTGAATGGCGCCGAGGGACCGATTGTCGCCGCCACCGACTATATGAAGGTGGTGGCTGACCAGCTAGCGCCCTGGCTGCCGGGCCGGATGGAGACGCTCGGCACCGATGGCTTCGGGCGCAGCGATAATCGCGAATACCTGCGCCGCCATTTCGAGGTGAACGCCGAATCCATCGCCACCGCCGCGCTTTCCCGCCTGGCGCGCGACGGCCGGTTCGATATGGGCAAAGCGAAAGCGGCGTTCGGCGAGCTGGGCGTGGATACCGAGAAAACTGACCCGTCGCGGGCGTGATGGCGGCGCTCTTCCCGTGACTCTCTATGCGCGATCGGAGCCGCGACCGTCAGGGAGCGGTTGCTGGCTGCTGTCGGCTGCCGGCTCCGGAACGGGCGTGACTTTCTGATGCAAGCCGGACAACGCATAGCGGCTGCCGGGATGGCGATCACCGGCGTGCTCGCCCTGGTGAAGGTCTTCACCGGTCTGGCGGGACATTCTACCGCGGTTGTGGCCGACGGCCTGGAATCGGCCGGCGACGTCTTTTCCTCCGGCGTGGTCCTGCTGGGCCTCACCTTGAGCGCCAAACCTGCCGATGAGAATCACCCCTACGGGCACGGCCGCGCGGAGATCCTGAGCGGCCTGCTGGTGGGTTTGGTGCTGGCGGCGGGCGGCGCCCTGATTTCGTACGGATCGTATCTCCGTTTGGGCCAGCCCCATGCGCCACTCCGCTGGTTCGTCATCTGGCCGCTGGCAGCCTCGCTGGTGGCCAAGAGCGCGCTGGCAGCCACCAAGTTCCAGGTTGGGAAAAGAATCCGCAGCATCGCGCTGATGGGCGACGCCTGGCACGATACCACCGATTCCATTTCCGCCCTGACCGCACTCACGGCGGTGGCGCTTACGCTGGCGGCCCCGCTGCGCTTTTTCAACGCGGACCGGTACGGCGGTCTTGCGGTGGGCATCATCGTCATCTTCGCTGGCGCCCGCGTGGCCCGGGAAACCACGTTGCAGTTGATGGACACCATGCCCAGTGACCGGATGATGGCGGAGATCCGCGCAGCGGCGGCACAGGTGCCTGGAGTGATGGGCGTGGAAAAGTGCTTCGCCCGCAAAACGGGCCTGAGCTACCACGTGGACCTGCACATGGAAGTCGATCCCGAGATGACGGTCCGGCAATCCCACGACATGGCCCACGAAGTGCGCCTCCGCATTCTGGACCAGGTGGAATGGGTGGCCGACGTGTTGGTGCACGTCGAGCCTGCGCCCGGCGTGAATGCCGGCACTGCCCGGCAGGGACATCAGCGGCAGCGATGAAATGGCCGGTCGAGCGGAGCCGGCCGCTCCACTGGGGAGGTTGGACGCAAGAACGGGTAGAATCCACCCGAAGCGACGTTTTCGAGCGGGACGGGAAGGAATGAGTGGAACAGCGGAATGGAAACCCGACTTCAAGCCCGAAATCGCTGCAGGGCCTGGCCGGTGCCGGCGTCGTAGGCGTCGATCAGTCTGTCCCAGGTGGCATTGGCGCCGGCGTCGATCTGTTTGCGCGCGGGGTCCGCGTCGAACCAGTCCATCGTCTGGCGCACGCCGCGGCCGAACGGCACTGTGGCGCAATAGCCGGGAACGAAGCGCTTGATCTTCGTGTTATCGAAAACCACGCTAACGGCCTTGTCGCCGGCGAGCCCTCCTAGTTCCTCCGGCAGGCACGCGGCGATGAAATCGGTCGGCATGTGGATCAGTTGCGGCTCCACTCCGGCTGCCTCGCCTACAATGCGGTAGAACTGGTTCCAGCACATCACCTCGTCGGACGTGATGTGGAAGGCGTGCCCGATGGCCTGTTCATTCGCCAATAGGCCCACCAGGCCCTTGGCGAAATCGCTGTTGTGGGTGATCACCCAGAGCGAGGAGCCGTCGCCCGCACGATGACTTTCTTCCCGCGGCGCATGCGGTCCACCGCCGTGTAGGATTTGGTCCAACTGTTGACGGCGAGGGTGATTTGCGTCTCGCCATAGGTCAGAGAGGGGCGCACAATGGTGGCGGGGAAGCCCTCTTCCCGATAGGCCTTCATGAGCCGCTCCTCGCAGGCGATCTTGTTGCGCGAATAGTCCCAATACGGGTTTGCCAGAGGCGTGGATTCGGTGATCAGATAATGCGAGGCTGGCTTTTGATAAGCGCTGGCGGAGCTGATGAAGATGTACTGCCGCGTGCGGCCGCGAAAAAGCTCCAGGTCCCGCTCAATATCGGCCGGCGTGTAGGCGATCCAGTCGACTACGGCGTCAAAGGAGGCGCCGTCCAGCGCCCGGGCGGCGGCCGAGGCGTCCGCCAGGTCGACGGTGAGAGCCGTCACTCCGGCCGGCACATCCGCGGCGCGGCGCCCGCGCGTCAGGAGAGTGAGATCGATACCTCGCTCTGCTGCCATCCGCGTGCACGCCGTGCTGATGATGCCGGTGCCGCCCAGGAAAAGAACTCTCATGCAGCCTGTTGTACCAAACCGCGCGCGGCGTCGTGGTGCAGGCTGTCAAGCCTGTTGAGCCGAGATTCGTCTCGGCCTTTCCTGCACGCTTAGGAGCCGGATTCATGAAAGCGCCACCGCTCCCTAACGGTCGCGGCTCTGACAAGGCGTCGTGGCGCAGGCTGTCAAGCCTGGTGAGCCGAGAGTCGTCTCGGCTTTTCCTGCAAGCTTAGGAATCGGCTTACGCGAACGGGCTGCGCTTGAGAGCGTAGTCGATGGCGGCCTGCGGCACGTGGAATTCGGCCACGGCGGTATTGCCCTGGTAGCCCAGATCGCGGATGCCGATGGGGCTGGTGTAGAACGCATCCACCACCATCTTGCGCGCCCAATCGAAAAAGCGGACGCCGGGCTGCAGATCTGCAGGCGCGGGCTCTGGCCCGGCAATCAAGTCGAGCAAAGCGGTCTGCTTGTCCACGGGCGCACTCAGAAAATCAGCGCCGTCCCCGCGGTGCTGCACCATCCAATCCAGCCAGCCTATGCCTCCGGTATAAATATCCTTCATCTCGTCGCTGGCCGAGCAGAGGAAGTCGATGAACTCGGCGGCATTGGCGGCCAGGGCGCCGGGCGAATGTTCGTCGGCCGGGATAATGAAGTCGGAGAGGCGCTCCAGCGTCGCGAATTCGTGCCTGGTCAGGCCCTTGGGTTGATACGGGCCTTTCTGCGCCGCCTTTTCCTCGCTCACCGCCTGATGGACGTGCTGGGCGTCCTGCGCGGTGAGGACGCCGCCGCCGGCGACTCCCAGGCCCAGCGAGATTCCGATGTGGCGCAGCAGCGCGCGGCGCGAGTAATCGCTCTGCTCAGACATTGCCCTTCCTCATTTCTTCAGCCAGGTACTCGGAGGCCCGCCAGGCAAAGGCGATGATGCTGAGGGTGACGTTCTTGTCGGGCTGGCTCACGAACGGCGCGGCGTCGCAAACGAACAGGTTGCTGACCTCGTGCGACTGGCAGTACTTATTCAGCACAGATTGTGCCGGGTCGTTTCCCATCCGCACTGTGCCTGCCTCGTGGATGATGGTGCCGCCGGTGGAGATGCCGGCTGTTTTCGGATCGGGGGCGGACCCATAGACCCGGCCGCCCATGGTTTCGACGATGGAAGTGAAGGTCTGGTACATGTGGCGCACCTGGCGGATTTCGTTGTCGCTCCACTGGAAGTGGAAACGAAGCACCGGAATGCCCCAGGCATCGGTGCGCTGCGGATCGATGTCGCAGTAGCTGTCCTTGTTGGGGATCATTTCGCCGCGGCCGGCGAAGTAAACCGACGCGCCGTATTCCTCGCGGATGTGATCGCGCAGTTTGCGGCCATAGCCTTTATATTGCGCGCACACGCCATGGAAGGAACCGAGCATGGGCATATGGAATCCGCCGCCGAGCTCGATGTGGTAGCCGCGCGGGAAATCCTTCCGCTTATCGTCGTACAGCCACCAGGGGACGTAGACGTGCATACCGTCGATGCCGTCGCTGTTGTGGCGCGGCATTCCGGCCAGCGCCGGCACATAGCCGGACACGCCGTGGCCCACCGAATCCGTCAGGTACCGGCCGACGGCGCCGGAGCCGTTGGCGATGCCATTGGGGAAGCGCGGCGATTTGGAGTTGAGCAGCAGGCGCGCCGACTCGCAGGCGCTGGCAGCCACCACCACCGCGCGGCAGCGCACTTGCTGCTCGGTGTGCGTCGCCTTATCGACATAAGACACGGCCGTCACTTTGCCGGCATCGTCGGCAATCAGCTCGCGCGCCATGGCACCGTTGAACACCGTCAGCTTACCGGTTTTCATGGCGGGAAAAATCATCGCCTGGCTGGAGGAGAAGGCGGATGCTGTGAAGCAGCCGCGCCCGCACTGGCCGCAATAGTGGCATGCGGCGCGGCCGTTAATCGAGCGTGTCAGCATCGCCATCCGCGAAGGAATGCACGGGATGCCGAGCTTGCCGCAGGATTTCTGGATGAGCACCTCGTGCACGCGGGGCGAAATGGAAGGCAGGAAGTTGCCATCGGGCGCCGTTCTCAGCCCTTCCTTGGTGCCGGTGACGCCGATAAAGCCTTCGGCCTTGTCGTACCAGGGGGACATTTCGGCGTACGTGACCGGCCAGGGGTCGCTCAACCCGTCTTCGGGTTGAAAATCGTAGTCGGAGAAGCGCAGCGAGATGCGCCCGTAGTGATTGGTGCGTCCGCCCAGGATGCGCGAGCGGAACCAGCGAAACTGGTTGCCCGGTGCCACGGTGTACGGTTCATCCGGGATGTCCCAATACCCCACCGGCGCGGAAAAGTAGCCCCACTGCTGGCGGCCGAAGTAGAGTTCGGCATGGGCGCCTGCGCCGCGGTGATCCACCTGGTAGGGCCAGACGTGCTCCTTGAAATCGCGCGCGGGATTCAGGTTGGGGCCGGCTTCGAGCAGCGCCACTTGCAGGCCTTGGTCGGTCAGCACCTTGACGGCGGTGCCTCCTCCGGCGCCCGAGCCGATCACCACCACGTCGTAGACCTGTGACTTACGCACCACCTGAGGCATGTCGAACATCATATCCGCTGCGGCCGGCATTCGCCAGCGGGTGCGGAAAATGGAAGTCGCAAGGCAAGCTAAAGCGTGCCCTACAGACCGCAAGCAGACCATTGGTGGGGCACGCTTTAGGCTTGCCCTCTTTTGCCCGCCGGCTTTACACGGTCAGCATCATTTTCCCGACGCCATCGGCATACTGCTCGGTGATGCGGAACGCTTCGGCGATCTGGTCCAGGGGGCGGGAGTGCGTGATCATGGGGGCGAACCACGCGGTGTGCTCCACCAACAGGTCGATGGCGGCGTGCGATTCGTGGTTGGAGCGCCGGACGTTGAAGATCGCAAGTTCCTTGCGCCGCATCGGCGAAACCTCGAACGGCACGAACGAGCCGGCGTGGATACCGGTGAGGACCACGCGGCCGGCATTGCGGGCGGCGCGGATCGCATCGTTGATGGTGTTCTCCTTGGCGGCGCAATCGAGGGCGCAATCGACGCCGCGGCCACCGGTTTCTTTTACGATTTCGCTCGCCACGTCGCATGCATTGGGATCCAGCGCCACTGCAGCGCCCATTTTGAGCGCCATTTCGCGGCGGTGCGCCACCGGTTCCACGGCCCAGATGCGGCCCGCGCCAGCGACCCTGAGACAGGCGATGGTGACCAGCCCGATCGGCCCGGCGCCGAACACCGCGACCGTCTCGCCGATTCCGATGGACGCGAATTTCATCGAGTGCAGGCCGATGGAGAGCGGTTCGGCCAGAGCGGCCTCCGCCAGCGAAAGCCGCGCCGGAATCCCCAGCAGGTTCGCAACCGGCAGGTTGACGAATTCGCGGAAGAAGCCGGCTTCACCAGGCGTGCTCAGGAAGCGGATGTTGTCGCAAACGTTGTGCACGCCGCGGAGGCAGAATTCGCAGTGGTAGCAATAGAGCGCCGGTTCCAGGGCAGCGCGGTCGCCCGCCGCCCATCCGGTGACGCCGGCCCCGGTCTTGACCACCGTGCCGGCCGGTTCGTGCCCGAGCACCATAGGATAGACGCACGGCGTGTCGCCCACGCCGCCCTCGGCGTAGGAGTGCAGATCGGAGCCGCAAATCCCCACAGCGCCCACCCGCACCTGCACCTCGCCCGGCCCGGGTTCTTCGATCGTCTGCTGCGCCAGGCGGAACTCGCGCGGCGCCGTCAACTCGGCAATGAGCATGCTGTCCCCTACTGATAAGATATCCGTAGATGCAGAGCTACCGCCAGTTTGAAGCCGGACCGGATCCATTTGGCCGTAAGTTCCAGGTGTGGTTCAAGTGGTTGCAGACGGCCATTTCGATCCGTCACGCGGACGCGGTCGACGTCAAGTTCGCTTTGGAAAATGAACAGGCAGGGAGCACGGAGAAGACCATCGCGCTGCCGCATGCGGACCTGGTGGCATTGAGCCGCGAAACGGGCCGCCAGATGGACGACGCATGGTGCTCGCGGCTGGCGGCGCTCCACCTGATTCGCCTGGTGGATACGGGCGAGGACATGGAAAAGGATATCGTGACCGTTTCCCCGGCGGCTCTCAAGCAATATGCCGAGGAGTTGGCCCGGCAGGAAGCCGCCGCGGCCTAAAGGCCGCCCGCTGTCATTCCGGCGTCATCCATTATTCATCTTGATGCAGTAATCTGGAACGGACGGATCTCACATGCCGCGGCTTCGCATAACGACTCGGCTGCTGCCGTGCTTCGCGGTGCTCACGGCGTGTTCGGCGCTGCTGCTGCGCTGGCTGGTGCCGGAAGCCGTTTCCGGGCAGTGGATGTGGGCCGCTGCCGCTTTCGGGTTGACCGGCACAATCGTCCTGGCCCTGTTCCTAGCCGCGGCCGACCGGCGAGCGCTGGCCCTGCGCCACGAATTAGAGCGGCTGCTGCAGATGGGCAAGAGCGAAGGCGCGGGCCGGGCAGGCGGAGACGAACTGAGCGCGCTGGCCGCCACCATCGGGCACGCCACGCGCCGCGTGCGCGCCATGGTGGAAACGCTGCAACGGGAGAATTCCCGCCGCGAGGCCATTCTGGGCAGCATGGTGGAAGGCGTCATTGCGGTGGACCCGCTGCTGCGCATCACCTTCGCCAACCGCGCCTTCGCCGAAATGATGGGCGCCACCGGCCTGCCGAAAGCCGGCACGCCCCTGGTGCAGGTGGCCCGCGACCCGGCCTTGCACGAGATGTTCACCGCCGTGTTGGCCGAAGGCCAGCCGCTGCAAAAGCGCCTGATGCTCTCTGCCGGCACGCGGTCGTTTGAGGTGCAGGTGGCGCCGCTGGCGGGAGACCCGCACCGCGGCGCCATCGCCATGCTCTACGACATCACCGGCCTGGAGCGGCTGGAGCGCGTGCGCAAGGATTTTGTGGCCAACGTGTCTCACGAATTGCGCACGCCGCTGGCGGCGATCTGCGGTTATGCGGAAACGCTGATGGAAGGCGGCCTGGAGGATCCCGCCAACAGCCGCCCCTTCGTCGCCATCATCCTGGCCAAGGCCCGCCAGTTGACCAACATCGTGCAGGACCTGCTGATCCTCTCCAGCCTGGAAAGCGCGAAGCCTCCCGCCGCCGAACCCATCTCGCTGCAGCAGAGCATCCAATCCGCGCTGCGGACCGTGGAGCCCATGGCCAAGACCCGCGGCGTGAGCCTGGTGTGCGAATCGTTTCCGGACCTGGAAGTACTGGGGTACGAGATCCGGCTGGAACAGGTCTGGGTGAATCTTTTGGACAATGCCATCAAGTTCAACCGGCCCGATGGAGAAGTGCGGGTGGACGTGGTGCGGGACCCGGAGCGCGCTCTGGTGCGCGTTTGCGACACCGGTTCGGGGATCCCCTCGCGCGACCTGCCGCGCATTTTCGAGCGCTTCTATCGCGTCGATAAGGCCCGCTCGCGTGCCACGGGCGGTACTGGCCTGGGCCTGGCCATCGTCAAACACGCGGTGGAACAGATGGGCGGCTCGGTGAGCGTGGAGAGCCACCTCGGTCAAGGTTCAGTATTCACAGTAGCCCTTCCTCCTTTCGAGAATAACCTCGCCGCAAACGAACGTTAATCGTTCGGTAACATTGGGCCGATATACTCGCAGTTCTGCCTATGAAACTTACTACGTGTGCAATTCCCTTGTGCATGCTTGCTCTGACGCTGCTGCCCGCCGGCAGGGCTCAGGGGAACGATGCCAATGATATCGAGCTGCTGAAGGCGAAGCTCGCCGAGCAGCAGAAACAGATCGAGGTGCTCCGGCAGTCGATCGACGCGCAGCAGAAATTGATCGATCGTCTGGCGGCGCCGGCCGCCAAGCCGGCGGAGCAAGCCGCAGCGCCGCCGGCGGCTGCCGCGCCAGGCTTCTCCCGCGTGGGCGGCGCCGTTGCGAGCACGACCGGCGCCCTTCCCGACATGTCTCCCGTGGCGCCGGGCGCGAAGTATCCTGTCCAGGATGCCCCGCCTGCCGGGCAAACCAGCTACCCGACGCAGCTTCAGCTGGGCAATATCACCATCATGCCGGTGGGCTTCATGGATGCGACGGCCGTGTGGCGCAATGAAAACGCCGGCTCGGGAATCGGCAGCAGTTTCGGCAGCGTACCCTTCAGCAACGCGGTGCCCGGCGGCAAGCTCGACGAGTTTCGCCTCAGCCCACAGAACTCGCGCCTGGGCTTCCGCATCGACGGCGACTGGAAGGGATACCGTTTCATCGGCTACAACGAGTTCGACTTCCTGGGTACGAGCGGTTCCAATGCGATCGGCGTCACCAACGGTGCGTTCGTGCCACGCATTCGCCTGTATTGGTTGAACGTTCGCAAAGGCCCGTGGGAATTCCTGGCCGGCCAGAGCTGGAGCATGTTGACCCCGAACCGCAAGGGCATTTCCGCGTTGCCGGGCGACATCTTCTACGGCCAGGTTATGGACGTCAATTACGTGTTGGGGTTGACTTGGACGCGCCAACCGGGATTCCGCTTCTTGGTGCATGCGCCGAAGGATGTGGTGACGTGGGGAGTCTCATTCGAGAACCCGAACCAGTACATGGGCGGATCGAGCGGTGGTCCCCAAATCACCCTGCCGTCTGCTCTCACCGGCCTGGCGGGCACTCAGTTGGACAACACTTCCACGAGCTATCTGAGCACTCCGAACCCCATGCCCGATATCATTACCAAGCTGGCGTTCGACCCGACTTCCAGAGTCCATTTCGAGGTAGCGGGAATTGTGCGGGACTTCAAAATCGTCAATTCCACCACGGGCCAGCCGACTTCGGGCCAGACATTCTCGAAAATCGGCGCCGGCGGCTCCATCAACGGCAACTTCGAACTGTTCAAAGGCTTCCGCCTTGTCACCAACAACTACTTTAGCGACGGCGGCGGCCGCTACATCTTTGGCCAGGCGCCGGACGTGATTGTGCGCTCCGACGGCAGCCTCAGCCCGATTCACGCCTCGAGCATGGTGCAGGGCTTCGAGGCCACCATATCGAAGAAGCTCATGATATGGGCCTATTTCGGCGGCATTTGGATCGACAAGAACGTCGCGCTGGACGCCAACGGCACCAGCAAGGTCGGCTACGGCTACCTCGGTTCGGCGAACAGCCAGAACCACATGGAGCGGGAGTACACCTTCGGCTACACCCACACCGTCTGGAAGGACGCGAAGTACGGTGCGATCTCGATGATCGGCCAGTACGAGTACCTGACGCGGAACCCCTGGTATGTCGCACTGAACGCGCTAAACCACGCGGCCGACAGCACCATCTACTTCGACCTCCGGTATACGCTTCCCGGTGGCGTCCCGACCACCATGAAGTAACAGCGAATTCATCTTCGCTTAACTGATCTGTAACAGTCTGCATTCGAGAATAGGGGAGTACACCGTACATGAAGACATCGATTGCACTGGCAGGGATTCTGTTGGCCGGCAGTTCGCTTGCGTCTGCGCAGGCCATCAATGGCGCGGGAGCCTCGTTTCCCTACCCGATCTACGGCAAATGGTTCGAAGAGTTCCGCCAGAAAAATCCCTCGGTCGAGATTAACTATCAGTCCAAAGGATCGGGCGCCGGCATCGCGCAGCTTACTGCGGGCACGGTGGATTTCGGCGCGTCCGACATGCCCATGAAGGACGAGCAGATCGCCGCGCTGAAGGTGAAGGCGCTGCACTTTCCGACCGTCCTGGGCGGCGTGGTGCCGACTTTCAACCTGCCGGGCATCAATGACCTGAAGTTCTCGTCGGAAGCGATGGCGGGTATTTTCCTGGGCAAGATCACCAAGTGGAACGATCCCAGGATCGCCAAGGCGAATCCGGGGGTCAAATTGCCGGCTACGGATGTGATCGTGGTGCACCGAGCGGATGGCAGCGGCACCACCTTCGTGTTTACCGATTATCTGTCGAAGATCAGCCCCGAATGGAAATCGGGTCCGGGCGCCAACACCTCCATCAAGTGGCCGACCGGAGTGGGCCAGCAGGGAAATGAAGGCGTGGCCGGCATGGTGAAGAATACCCCAGGCGCGATCGGCTACGTTGAGTTGATCTATGTGCTCAAGAACAACATGGGGTATGGATCCGTCGAGAACGCGGCTGGCGTGTACCTCAGGGCCAACCTGGACACCGTGACCGCAGCGGCGGCAGGCGCGGCGAAGGATATGCCAGCAGATTTCCGCGTTTCCATCACGAATGCGCCCGGGAAGAACTCCTACCCCATCGCGAGCTTCACCTGGCTGCTGATTCCTACCCAGATCCCCGACGCCCAGAAACGCGCTGCCCTGGTGAATTTCCTGAAGTGGATGCTGGTGGATGGCCAGAAGGATTGCGCGGCGCTCGGTTACGCGCCGTTGCCGAGGCAGGTGGTTGCGCAGGAGCAAAAACAGATTGCGATGATCCACTAGTATGCCAGTGACGGCAACCGCCTCCGCTCCATTCCGGCGTGGTTCCACCGTGAAGGGTGACGAGATTGCGCATCTCGTCACCCTTGCTTTTGGTGCCAGCGTCCTGCTGGTCACTGTCCTTCTTATCTGGAACCTGTGGGGCGCCTCCGCCGCTTCGCGCAGCAAGTTCGGTTTCGGCTTTCTCTGGGGCACCAACTGGGATCCGAACGCGAACGATTTTGGCGCCTTCCCGTTCGTCTATGGAACGGTGATGACGTCCGTGATGGCGCTGGTGATTTCCGTGCCGCTGGGCGTGGGCGCGGCGATTTTCCTGGCTGAGTTAGCGCCAGCGGGGCTGTCCTCGGCCTGCACCTTTCTGGTCGAGTTGCTGGCCGCAGTGCCCAGCGTGATTTACGGAATGCTGGCCATCTTCACCGTGGTGCCCCTGATGCGCGAGTACATCGAACCGGCGCTGAAAGGCGCATTCGGGTACCTGCCGCAATTCCAGGGCCCGATGCTAGGCATAGGCTACCTGACGGCGGCCGTCGTGCTGGCCATCATGACCTTTCCTTACATCATCGCCATCTCGCGCGAGGCGCTGCTGGAAGTGCCGCGCGACCAGCGGGAGGCGGCGCTGGCGCTGGGCGCCACGCGATGGGAAACCACTTTCAAGGTGGTGGTCCCCTACGCGCGGCTGGGCATCCTGGGGTCGATCTTTCTCGGCTTGGCGCGCGCACTGGGCGAGACCATGGCGATCACCATGGTGATCGGCAATGACAGCACGCTGCACGCTTCCTGGTTCGCGCCCGGCTACACCATCGCGGCGGTGCTCGCCAACGAATTCGCCGAGGCGACGGGCAAAGTGTACACCAGTGCCCTGGTGGAACTCGGCCTGGTGCTGTTCCTGGTCACCATCATCATCAACGCTCTGGCGCGGCTGCTGGTGCTGGCCACCACGCGGAAAGGAACCGCCAGGGTCGTATGAACCGTCTTACCTACCGCAAGATCGTGAACAACGTGATGCTGACGCTGACCGGCCTCTGCACGCTCCTCACTGTCTCGATCCTGTTCCTGATCCTCGGTTACCTGGTATATAACGGCGGCAAGTCGCTCGACTGGGCGTTCTTCACCAAGCTTCCCCTGCCGCCCGGCGAGGACGGCGGTGGCATGGCGAACGCCATCGTGGGCAGCGCGGAAATGGTAGGGCTGGCGGCGCTGATCGGTCTGCCGATCGGTTTCATGGGCGGCATCTACCTGGCCGAATTCAGCGGCAAGACCATGGGCTTCGCGATTCGCTACACCGCGGACCTGTTGAACGGCGTGCCTTCGATCGTGATCGGCATCTTCGCCTGGGCTCTGGTGGTAGTTCCGCTGCACAACTTTTCGGGCTTGGCCGGCGCGGTCGCGCTCGGCATCATGCTGATTCCCATTTCGATGCGCACCACCGAGCAGTTTCTTTCCACGGTGCCGAACGCGCTGCGGGAGGGCGCGCTGGCGCTGGGAGCGCCCAAATGGAAGGTGCTGTCCACGGTAGTGGTGCCGGCTGCCATGAAGGGCGTTCTCACCGGCATGATTCTGGGTGTCGCGCGCGTGGCCGGAGAAACCGCGCCGCTGCTGTTCACCGCGCTCAACAACCAATTCTGGCCGCGCGGCGTAAACCAGCCGACCGCGTCGCTGCCGGTGATGATTTACACGCACGCCATCTCGCCTTACGACGACTGGCACCGCCAGGCCTGGGCGGCCGGCCTGGTGCTGCTGGCGATGGTGCTGGTGACCAATATTGCCGCCCGCTGGATCCTCTCGCGGGGAATCAGCGTGCAGAAGGGATAGTCGAATGGACACCACGCCAGAATCGGCCGTGCCGGAACAACGGGTCCAAGTGCCCGCCGTGACACCCGCCGCTTCGGCGGACCATAAGCCTGCCGGGCGCACCAAAATCTCAGTACAGAATCTGGATTTCTACTACGGTTCCTACCACGCCTTGCACCAGATCAGCGTCGATATCCCCGAGAAGCAGATCACCGCGCTGATTGGCCCGTCCGGCTGCGGCAAATCGACATTTCTGCGCACTCTGAACCGCATCAACGATATGGTGCGGCACGCGCGGTTTGAGGGCGAAGTGACCCTGGACGGCGAGAATGTGCTCGAAATCGACGCCACCAGCCTGCGCCGCCGCGTGGGCATGGTGTTCCAGCGGCCCAACCCCTTCCCCAAGTCGATCTTCGACAACGTGGCCTACGGCATCGGGGTGAACGGGCTGAAGGGAAACAGCTCGATGCACGACCGGGTGGAGCAGAGCCTGCGCCGCGCCGCGCTCTGGGACGAAGTGAAAGACAAGCTGCACGAATCGGCCTACTCGCTTTCCGGCGGCCAGCAGCAGCGGCTATGTATCGCGCGCGCCCTGGCGGTGGATCCGGAAGTGCTCCTGCTGGATGAGCCGTGTTCGGCGCTGGATCCGATCGCCACCGCCAAGATCGAAGACCTGATGTTCAGCCTCAAGGACCAGTGCACGCAGGTGATTGTCACCCACAACATGCAGCAGGCGGCGCGCGTGGCGGAATACACCGGATTCTTCCTGCTGGGCAAGCTGATCGAGTTCGACCGCACGGCGGTGATTTTCAAGCGGCCGGCGAAACAAGAAACAGAAGATTACATTACCGGCCGCTTCGGGTAGACTAAATGCGGACCGAGGGCGAGGCCCAGAGAGAAACGATGCTTCACTTTCGCGAAGAGCTCGAAGAGCTGCAGAGCAAGTTGCTCGAAATGGGCGGCCTGGTGGAGGCCGCGATCCACAACAGTGTCCTGGCGCTGGTGGACCGCGACGAAGAAAAGGCCAAGGAAGTGATGTGGAACGAGGCGCTGGTCAACCAGAAAGAAATTGAAATCGACGAGCTGGCCACGCGTATGCTAGCGCTGTTCCAGCCCATGGCTCGCGACCTTCGCTTCATTACCGCCGTCATCAAAATCAACAACGACCTGGAGCGTATGGGAGACCTGGCGGTCAATATCACGGAGCGCGCCCTGACCCTGATGCGCGAGCCGGCCGTGAAGCCGCTGATCGACATCCCGCGCATCGCAGACCTGGCGGAGAGCATGGTGCACCGCGCACTGGACGCGTTCGCCAAGCACGATGCGGACCTGGCGCGCGACGTGCTGCTTTCCGACGACGCTGTCGATCGCCTGCGCGACGCCGTCTACGACGAGCTGCTCAGCTTCATGCAGGAAGAGCGCAGCACCATCAATCGCGCCGTCTCCCTCATGTTCATCGCGCAAAACCTGGAGCGCATCGCCGATCATTCGACCAACATCGCGGAAGACGTCCTGTTCGCGGTGAAAGGCATCGACGTCCGCCACCACGCCGAAACCGGCGATTAGGACCGCTCCCTGACGGTCGCGGCTCTGCAAGCGCGGTTGGCATAGTGCCCCCTCCGTGCTACTCGTACCGCAGCACTTCGGCTGGAGCAATCCTCGTTGCGTTGCGGGCCGGGTACAGCGTCGCCAGGAAGCTGACCAGGATGGCCGCCCCGGCGATCCATACCCCATCTACCCAGTGCGCCTCGAAGGGCACGAAGCTCAACGAGTAGACCGCTTCATCCAGGCGCACCCAGCGATACTTGTCGGCGAAGTAGGCCAGCGTGTAGCCGCCCACCAGCCCGATCGCGCTGCCCACCACGCCGATCAGCAGGCCCTGCAGCATGAAGATGCGCCGCACCTGCGCCGTCCGCGCACCCATCGACATCAGGATGCCGATGTCGCGATACTTTTCCATCACCATCATCACCAGCGTGATGAAGATGTTGAGCGCGGCCACCAGCAGGATGAGGCCGATCACGATCATGGCTACGATCCGTTCCATGCGCAGCGCGCCGAGCAGTTGCTTGTTGCGCTCCTGCCAGGTGGTGGTTGTGTAGAGGCTGCCGGCCACATGCTCCACGTCGCGGGCAATCTCGGGCGCGCGGTCGAGGTCGTCGACTTTGAGCTCGACCTGGTTGATGACGTCCTCGAGAGAGAGCGCCTTCTGCGCGGCGTCGATGGAGGTGAACGCCCAGGTGTCGTCGATATCGAAAAAGCCGGTTTCGTAAATGCCGCAGACCTTGAAACGGCGAATCGCCGGACGGGGGCCGAAGGGAGTGAGTTCGCCTTCCGGGCTGACCACCGTGATGTTGTCGTTGACCCGCATGCCTGTGTCCTCAGCCAGCCGGGCGCCGAGAATTATGCCGGGGGGCGAAGCGTCGGCGTTGCGCAGCCGGCTGATCGAGCCGGACTTAAGACGGCGCAGGGCATCGCTGATGGCCAGCTCCGAATCGACGTCAACCCCTTTCAGCACTGCACCGTGGGATTGGATGGCACCGGACAGGAATACCGGCGTATAGAGCGCGGGGGAAACCGCGATGACGTGCGGCGTGGCCCGTAATTTTGCCGTGAGCCCGCGCCAGTCGTCAATGCCGTTGTTAAGCTTCTCGGCGACGCTGATGTGCGCCATCGCGCCCAGCAGGTTGCGCTCCAGCGTGTTGCGGAAACCCGTGGTGACGGCGACGGCGATCACCAGCGCCATCACTCCTACCGCTACGCCCAGCACCGAAATCACTGTGATGACGGAGATGACCGACGCACCGCGGTGCGCCCGCAGGTACCGGTTGGCGACGAAGAACTCGAAGCGGTATCGGGTCATGATCTTAGGCTAAAGGCTCGTTCCGTAATCGGTGTACCGACCGCTCCCTGACGGTCGCGGCTCCGATTGCGCGCAGGCCGTGGCCGCATTCGGAGCCGCGACCCTCAGGGAGCGGTCCTGCCGGAATCGACTGATAGGTTTCCCAACAGGCACTACGCCGGCGCGCCTCCCTCATCGAGCTCGCGCATGGCGCGGACCAGGCCGATCGGGCCTTCGGGGCGCAGTAGAGGGAAGAGAATCACGTCGCGAATCGATCGCGAACCGGTCAGAATCATCGTTAGGCGGTCGATCCCAATGCCCTCACCGCCCGCCGGTGGCATGGCGTAAGAAAGGGCGCGGACGTAGTCTTCGTCCATCTGGTGCGCCTCTTCGTCGCCGCGCTCGCGCATGGCAATCTGCATCTCAAAGCGGCGCCGCTGCTCCTGCGGGTCGTTAAGTTCCGTGTAGGCATTGCCGATTTCCATGCCCGCGGCGTAAATCTCAAAGCGCTCGACGAACGCCGGATCCTCCGCCTTGTTTTTCGAAAGCGGAGACGTCTCGACCGGGTAGTCGTAGATGATGGTCGGCTGGATGAGCTGGTGTTCCACGCGGCGCTCGAAGATGTCGGCCAGGGCTTCTCCGGCGGAAGGCCTGTCGGAATGCCCCCGCAGCCACTCGGGACTGGCGACATCTTCCAGAGACGGCCGGCCCTCGCCTTCCCAGAAACGCACCACGGCTTCGCGCATCGTGTAGCGCTCAAAACCGCCAAAATTCAGGCGCTGGCCGTCATATTCCACTTCCGCTGAACCCGCCGCATCGATGGCGGCCTGTTTGAGCAGGGCTTCCGAGAAGTCCATCAGGCCGCGGTAATCGGTGTAGGCCTGGTAGAACTCCAGCATGGTGAATTCGGGATTGTGATGGGTGGAAAGGCCTTCGTTGCGGAAATTGCGGTTGATTTCGTAGACGCGCTCCAGGCCGCCCACTACCAGCCGCTTCAGGTACAGTTCCGGCGCGATGCGCAGATACAGGTCGATATCCAGCGTGTTGTGATGCGTGATGAAGGGCCGCGCCGTAGCTCCGCCATAGAGCGGCTGCATCATGGGCGTTTCCACTTCGATGAAGCTGTGCTCCTCCAGCTGGCGCCGCAGCGAGGCGATGATGCGCGCGCGTGCCACAAAGACCTTGCGCACCTCCGGGTTGGCGATCAGGTCCAGATAGCGCTGGCGGTAGCGTGTCTCCACATCCTCCAGGCCGTGCCACTTCTCCGGCATCGAAAGCAGCGTCTTGGAGAGGAACTCCAGTTTCTCCGCGTGAATGCTCAGCTCGCCGGTGCGCGTGCGGAACAGGTAGCCCTCCACGCCGATGATGTCGCCGAGGTCGAGCATCTTGAAGAGTTGGAAATCGCGCTCGCCTACCGCGTCTTTCTTCACGTAAATCTGCAGCCGCTCGCCGTTCTGCTGGAGATGCGCGAATCCGGCCTTGCCCATGTGCCGGATGGTCATCATGCGCCCGGCGACGCGCACTCGCACTTCGGGCGTCAGCTCTTCGGCGGTCCTGGAGCCGTACGCGCCCAGGATCTCGGGGATGGTGTGAGTGAAGTCGAAGCGCCGGCCATAGGCCCGGTAGCCCAGTGCCTCAATTTCGCGAACGCGCTCGAGGCGCTGCTTGAGTAAGTCGTCTTCCAGCGACAAAAAGTTCTCCTGTGATCGGAAACCCCATTATAAGGCTTCGTTTTCTCAAGTCCCCCAGGCGGGCTTGCGCTTCGGAGCCGGATTCGAGCATGGGACGCATGGCGCTAGGGCCCGGCCGTAGCCCTCTGCATTTATTCGGTGTTACGATAATAAGGTCCGCTCGGTAGGCTCCGGAGCGGAGTCCGTGTCCTCTATGTGCGGTTTTTGCTGGGCCCTGCTGGTCAGTCCGTCGGCATCCGGCCGGTTGAGCCAGATGTTTGTCAAGACGCCGTTCGCGGGCATCCATCAACTGGCGTGGTTCGACTGGGCCATGCTCATCCCCTACTTCAGCGTGCTGGTGGTTCTCTCCGTTTACGGGATTCACCGCTACGATATCATCCGGACTTATTTCAAGTACCGCAAGAACGCCACCGGCGAGCCGGCCCGGCACTTTGAAACCCTCCCCCCAGTGACCATCCAGCTGCCGCTCTTCAACGAGCGCTACGTGGTGGAGCGTCTGGTGGAGGAAGTCGTCAAAATCGAGTACCCGAAAGAACTGCTGCAGATCCAGGTGCTGGATGATTCCACCGATGACACGGCGGAGTTCGCCGGCGCCCTGGTGGAGCGCTACCGCGCGCTGGGCTACCCGATCGAATATCATCACCGCACCAACCGCCATGGATTTAAGGCCGGGGCGCTGCAGGATGGCCTCAAGTCCGCCACCGGCGAATTCGTTGCCGTGTTCGACGCCGATTTCTGCCCGCCGGCCGATTTCCTGATGCGCACCGTCCATCACTTCGCGGACCCCAAGGTGGGTGTGGTGCAGACCCGCTGGAGCTACCTCAACCGCGACTACAACTTCCTCACCGAAGTGGAAGCCATGCTGCTCGACGGGCACTTTATCCTGGAACACGGCGCGCGGTCGCGGGCTGGGTATTTCTTCAACTTCAACGGCACGGCCGGCATCCTGCGTCGCGCCATGATTGACGACGCGGGCGGCTGGGAGCACGACACGCTGACCGAAGATTCCGATTTGAGCTACCGGGCCCAGCTCAAGGGCTGGCGGTTCGTCTATCTTCCCGGCCTCGATTGCCCGTCGGAGCTGCCGGTGGACATGCACGGGTTCCAGGTACAGCAATCGCGCTGGGCCAAGGGCCTGACGCAGGTCGCCAAGAAACTCCTGCCGCGACTGCTGAGCGCCGACATCCCGAAGCGCGTCAAAGCCGAGGCGTTTCTCCATCTGACGCCCAACATCTCGTACCCGCTGATGATCGTGGTCTCGGCGCTGATGCTGCCTGTGATGATCGTCCGCTTCTACATGGGCGTATGGCAGATGGTATTCATTGACCTGCCTCTGATCGCGGCGTCGTTCTGGTCGATCTCGGCGTTCTACGTGATCGCGCAGCGCGAGCTGCACCCGAAGAACTGGAAGCGGTCGATCCTGATGCTGCCGATGCTGATGGGAGTGGGTGTGGGCTTGACGATCATCAACACCCGCGCCGTGCTGGAAGCCCTGTTCGGAGTCGAGACCGCCTTCGCCCGTACGCCGAAATATGCCATCGGGGACCGTCCCGTAAAGCTGGAAGTCAAGAAGTACCGGCGGCGCAGCGGATGGCTGCCCTACGCCGAGATTGCGGTCGGCACGTATTTCCTGGCGATGGTGGTCTTTGCCGTCCAGACCTACAACTTCCTGTCGATTCCGTTTCTGGCGCTCTTCGTATTCGGCTACTACTGGGCAGGATTCGGCACGCTCTACCAGGAGCAGCAGGGCCGCATGCGCTGGCTCAAGCAGCAGCGCCTGGCCCTCAACGCCGCCCGGCAAGGTTAGCTGCGGCCTCCCCGAACCTGCGCACCGGGCACCTACGGATTCGCATCCGGATCAGAATGTAAATACGCTTGCAGTAGCTGCGCTATCATGCTGTCCGTGGAGAAAAACCCATGACGACTGGCTTTACGCGCCGGCAATTCGCCCGCGCCGGAGCGACGGCGGGCCTGGCAGCCCTTTTGCCGCGAGGAGTCTTCAGCGCGCCTGCTTACAACCGGACCGCCGAGATCCGCGCCGACGACACAATCGGCCTGGTCCGCCCGGAGTTCCACTCGCACTTCGCCGAGCACCTGGGTTCGTGCGTCTATGGCGGCATCTGGGTCGGCCCGAAGTCCCCCATCGAAAATGTAGAAGGCTTCCGTAAGGCGGCGGTGGATTATCTCAAGGAACTCGGCGTGCCCGTCCTGCGCTGGCCGGGCGGCTGCTACGCGGACGACTATCACTGGCGCGAAGGCATCGGCCCCGCCGCCAAGCGGCCCAAGCGGGTCAACATCCACTGGGGCAATTACGTGGAAGACAACAGCTTCGGCACGCACGAGTTCGTGCGCTTTTGCCGGCTGATCGGCGCTGAACCGTACTTCGCCGCCAACGTCGGATCGGGGTCGCCGCAGGAAATGCGCGACTGGATCGAGTATTGCAACTTCCCTTCGGGCAGCGCCTTGTCCGACGAGCGTGCCGCCAACGGTTCGCCCGAGCCTTTCCGCATCAAGTATTGGGGAGTCGGGAACGAGCTATGGGGCTGCGGCGGCAATTACCGTCCGGATGGCGCCGGCGCCGAGTTCCGCCGCTACGCCGGCTACGCGCGCACATTCGGCGGCACCAAGCCGTACCTGATTGGCTGCGGCCCGAGCGGCAACGACGCCAAATGGACGCGCGGCTTCATGGATGCGCTGGCCGGCAGCCGTCTGCCCGACGGCTACTCGATGCACTATTATGTGGGCGCCGACCGGCCCCCGCTGGAATTCAGGCCGCACGACGCGATGGCGCAACTGAACATCTTCCGGAGCGTCGAGCAGGCGATCATCGAGCAGCGTACCCTGCTCGATAGCTACGATCCTTACCGGCAGAAGATCGGTCTCTTCCTGGATGAATGGGGTGTGTGGGATCGCATTCCGCAAGAGGACCAGAAGCGCAACGGCGCCTTGTGGCAGCAATCCACCATGCGTAGCGCGGTGGCAGCGGGCATGGGCTTGAACATCTTCAACCGCCAGGCGGACAAGCTGTACATGTGCAACATCGCGCAAATGGTCAACGTGCTGCAATCGGTTCTGCTGACCGATGGCCCGGAAGGCAGGAACTGCGTGCGCACCACGACTTATTACGCCTTCATGCTGTTCAAGGCGCACCGTGGAAAGACAGCCGTGCCGGTGGAAGGCGGCACGGTGACCAGTGAGGGACGCAACCTGCTTGATGGCGAGGTACGGGACGTGCCCGACATCTCCGCCTCGCGAAGCGGCTCCGAACTGGTCGTCAGCCTGGTGAACCCGCGGGTTGGAGAGGACATGGAAGTGGAATGCACGCTGCGCGGCGCCAGGGCCAAACGGGGCCAGGCGCAGTTGCTGCACGACTCCGATCTCAACGCGTATAACAGCTTCGATCATCCCGACCGGGTAGTGATTCGACCGCATGAGGTCGGGGTGGAACCGGACCGGATTCGGATCATGCTGCCGGCGATGTCAGTGGCGACGGTGACGCTCGACATTGAGTGAGTTCGTGGCGCAGGCCGTCCAGCCTGCTGGTGTCGAGAGTCATCGCGACATTTCTTCAGGTGCGCGTCTTATTGTGCCAGCGTTCTGGCTCCGAATTTGCAAACCGACTTGCCATCCGGCGCCACCACGTACGCCGTAATCGCGCCTGGCCCGCCCGCCACGTAGCCGAACCATTGCCGGTCAACCACGGGCGCTACTCCCACGATTGTGCCGGCCGGGTCGGCGAAGACCACAAAACTGCTGCTTCCGCTGGTGCCCGGGTACGAAGCCTCGCCGGATACCCGCCAGCCAGGTCGTGGCGGCGATGGCACGGGCGTGACCTCGGTGAAGCTGCCCTGGCAGGCGCCGGTGCTGCCATCGATAGCGAATCGCGACGCCAGCGCCAGCCCCGGCCAGTGCGTCCAGTCCGCGTGGAAGATTGAGAGCCGGTGAGCTCGCAGATAGTCCACCGCGGGCGCGGCCTCGGCGGGCGAGCGGAAAACGAATGGCCACGCCGCGAGATCAGAGACGCCATCGGCCACGGCCGCTTCGCCCCGTCGCGCGCCGGCTCCAAAGGATGCGGCCTCCCGCACTTTGGCTGTCTGATGAACCGCAATCCCCAGGAAGAGCGCCACACAAATCAAAGCATGGGCAGCGGGCGGCCGCCAGGACCGTAGCCGCGGCCAGGCCAGGATGAGCAGGCACGCCCAGAAAATATAAGGCGGCGTCAGGTAGCGGGAACGAAACGCCGCATCGAACGGCAGATGCGCGCGCCCGCTGGCGATGGCGAAGGAGGCCGCCGCCGCAAAAAGCGCGAAATGCACCAGCACGGCCTGCTCGCCGCTGAAACGCGCCTTGCGCCTCCACAGTGTAATCCAGGCAACCGCAGGGCCGCTCAACAGCGCCGCTCCCATCACCGCCGTGCCGATGATGCTGGCGCGGGCACCCGCACCGAGCAAGGCCAGCAGCGGAACCGCGGGCGCGCCCAGGTTGGCCAGTGCGAAAACCACCACGCGAGCGAGGGGGGCGGCGGCGTCCAGCTTGCTCACGTGCCAGCCATGGAAATAAATCGCGGGAAGCAGAACCGTGCCCAGCCCCGCCAGCACCGGGCCGGGCCGCGGCGTCCGCAGCCAAACCGTCGTTAACAGGAGGATGGGCCAGATGAACAGGCCGTTGGCCATCGAGTAGCTGCAAACGCATGCCAATGCAAGGCTGGCTGCGAGCCATGCGGCGCGCTGCGGCCCGGAAACAGCCGAGCTGCGGAGCATGGCAAACAGTGCCGCGGCGCCGGCGGCGTACACCATGAAGAACTGCACCTGAAAGCCCCAGTAGAAGTTCAGCGCCTGCTGCGCGGAAAATAAGCAGCACACGATGGCGGCGCCGAGCACCCGGTTCTGATTGCGGTCGCCGTCCACGCCTGGCCGCGCCAGCCGCATCAGGATCCCGGCCAGAAATGCCTGCAGCGCAAATGACGAGACGACGAGCAGCCAGCGCCGTCCGCCGAGCGCGAGGTGGTCGATCGCGAACAGCACGCGCGGGGCGGCGATACGATGGTCGTTATGCAGGGCGAAGAACCAGTCCAGGCGATACCCCTGCCGCAGGTAGCTCAGCCAGGTGTCCCATTCGTCCTCGTAGGGCAGCGCACTGTACGCCACAACGGCGGCCGTGATGGTGGTGAGCAGAGTCCACAACGCCAGTGTCCATGCCAGCAGGTTCAGGAGCCGCAACACCCTCGGGCGAACGGCGGCGGCCTGGCTCAACGGGCCGCTCCGCAGAGGTGTGCCGCCGGTGTTCTCCGGACCGGCGCCGGCGTCTTTGGCGCATGCGGTTGCCGCTGTGGCTCTGTCATCATTCGCCTGGTCTCAGTACGAATATACAACCGGCTGGTGAGCGAAATGCCCGATGTGGCCTGGGGGCTGTGGCAAGTCTGCGCTACTTCAGATACGCGCGCAGGGCGGTGACCAGATCGTCCGCGGCCTTCGTCTGCTCGCCGGTGGCAGCCTGCCCGGGCGGCAGGATGTGAAAGCGGATGTGGCCTTCGATCACCTCCGCCATCAGCGCGTCCATCGCGCCGCGGCAGGCCGAGATGGTGTGCAGGATGTGAGCGCACTCGTCCTCTTGCTCCAGGCTTTGTTCGATCGCTCCGACTTGGCCGCTGATGCGCCTAACGCGGTTGAGCAGTCGCTTCTTCTCGTCGATGGTATGCGCCATAAAGAATATTAATTCCAAAAAAGCCTTTACAAGTATACCCCGGCGGGTATAGGCTGGAGATGTGAGGGATGACTCCCTCACAACTTTAGCCAGAAGGGAGGCCCATTTGTTGTCTGACGGCGGTGGCAGTCAATTGCGCGAACAGCAAGTCGAAACCGAGTCAGCGGAGCCTCCGTCTCTGGCGGCTTCCTGCTAGTTGCACCGATAGCGTTTCGCTTCGTCCGCGCCTCTTCCGATTCCAGCCACTCTCTTTAGCAGCCCATGATCGCCCCGTGCGAATCATCGGAGGCTCATTCTCCGCCTAAGCGGAGGAGTGTCTCCGAAACATTTGGGCTGAGCATAGCCGATCGACGACCGGGAAGACTGCCGATGTCGATGAATCTTCTATTGCGCGAAGAATCGCAGTCGCCGGCGGCTTCCATCCGCGTCTCCAGCAAGTGGGCCGCGCAGGCGCTGACTTTCCTGATGGTCTTCGGCCCCGGCTTGATCGTCATGGAGGCCGATAACGACGCGGGCGCCGTCTCCACCTACGTGCAGGCAGGGGCGCAATACGGGACGCACCTGCTGTGGCTGTTGCTGCTTCTTCTTCCGGTCTCCTATTTCGTGCAGGAGATGGTGGTGCGGCTGGGGATCGTAACCGGCCAGGGACACGCGGCCATGATCTACCGCCGCTTCGGGAAGTGGTGGGGGCGGTTCTCGCTGTTCGACCTGCTGCTAGTCAACTTTCTGACCCTGGTGACGGAGTTTGCGGCCATCGCGCTGGCGCTGGACCGGATGGGTGTGGATCCGGTCATCGGTGTGCCCGTAGCGGCGGTGGCTCTGGTCGCCCTGGTGATTACCGGCAGCTACCGGCGGTGGGAGCGGATCGTCATTTTTCTGTGCCTGCTGGACCTGCTCTGGTTTGCCGTGGATTTGCGCGTTCATCCCCCGGCGGTGGGCGAGTTGGTGCGACGCACGCTGGTGCCGTCGATGCCCCTGGGCGGGCTGACGGCCGGCTGGCTGTTCCTGGTGATCGCCACCGTCGGCACCACCATCGCGCCGTGGCAGTTGTTCTTCCAGCAGAGCTGCGTAGCCGACAAGCGGCTGCGTTTCGCAGACCTGAAGTGGGCCCGGCTGGATACGTTCGTGGGCGCTGTGTTCACCATTCTGGTAGCGGGTTGCATGATGCTGGCGGGCAATGCGGCGCTGGTGCGGCACTTCGATTTTACCGATCCGGCGAAGATGGCCGTACAACTGGGCGCGGTTTTGGGTCCGTTCACCAAGCACGCGATTCTCTTGCTGATGATCAACGCCGCCGTGCTCGGCACCACTACGATCTCGCTGGCAAGCGCGTGGGCCTACGGCGAGGTGCAGGGCTGGCCCTCCAGCTTGCAGAAGCCGGTCCGCGAGGCGCCGGCGTTCTATGCGGTTTACGGCTTGTGCGTGATGGCGGCGGCGGGCCTGGTCCTCATCCCGCGAGCGCCGCTACAGCTCATCATTCTGAGCGTGCAGGTGCTGGCCGGCTTGGTGCTGCCCTCGGCCATCATTTTCCTGCAGCTCTTGCTGAACGACAAAGAAGTCTTGGGCGACCAGTTCGCTAACAAGCCTTGGAACAACCTGGTGAACTGGACAATTATCATTCTGCTGTTTGTGCTGTCGCTGCTGCTGGCGGCTCAAGTGGCTGTGCCCCAACTGTTTCCGAATGCGTAGAGGAGAGAGAAAATGGCGACCCTGATAACGGAACTGGATGACAGGATGGAACAGATGCGGCGCTCGTTTGCCGTGGTGCATCCGTTGGACGATGTGCCGGAGGAGAAAGTGGATACGGAGCATCTCGGACACATGCGGATGACCAGGACCGTCAAGATTTGCCTATTTGCATTGCGGGGTTATCTACTGCTCATGGTTGGGATGCTCGGTTTTCGTGTGCTCCAACTGGCCGGTGTAATTCACGGCTAAAAACCCTGTCCGGGAGAAAGAAGGCAAGGCACATGCGGATGAAAACAATCCAGGCGGTCTCCACCGCGGCACGTTGGGTGCAGAGAGTTCTTGAAACGCGCCTGCCAATGGGCGCAGCATACGGGCTCCGCACCGCCGAACGGAGATTCTGGCGGCAATCCAATCTATGGATGGTTCACAAGTGACGGAGCCTCCGGAACAACCGGGCGAATCCGGCCCGGCCAGGAAGTAGCAGACAGTCGTCTTTCTGTGCGGCGGCCTGCAGGTTCCAGCCAGGCCGGATTCCCTGAAACAGTGAGGGTGTGGGAGCAGGTGTCCCGTCGAGAGGCGCCCCACGGGTGGAGTTCGCTCAAACGAGCGGAACGGAAACAGGAGCAGGAATTCCATGATGAGAGCGCATTACGTGCAGGAACTCGAATCGGTTCGGCAGAACCTGGTGCAAATGGGCGAGACGACCCTCGCGCTTCTGGGCGAAGCGCTGGCTGCGGTCTCCGATCCGAGGCCCGGCCCTTCCGCAAAGGCCAGTGAGCTGGAATCCCAGACCGACCATCTCCACCGGCTCATCCATGACCGGTGTTTGAATCTGATCACGCTCCAGGCGCCCGTTGCGAGCGATGCACGCCTGGTTACGGGCGTTCTCGACGCCATCGTCGATTTGGAACTGATCGGGGATTACGCATATGAGATCGCGACGCTGAGCGCCGGGATGCACGGCCGGCCGCCGTCGCAGGTGCTGAGCGAGATGTCGGGGATTGGCGCCAAGATCCACGAGTGCCTGTCGGCGGCAATCGGCAGCTGGCGAACTCTGGATCGCTCCCAGGCCATCCGGGTGCGGCCCCAGGAAGGCCCGATTCGCGCCGAATGCGGAGCTCTTTATGAGAAGCTTTCCCGGCTCACCTCGGCCCCGGGTGACACCACGGCCTACGTGGATCTGATGCTGATTTGCAAGCATCTGGAACGGATCTTGCGCCACGCCGCGTGCGTCGCGGACCAGGCCGCTGATGCGGCTCCGCTGGAACGCGCGGAGTAGATTCCAAGGGCTCAGGAGATTCTTACAATCCGATGAATGATCTGAGCCCAAAAAGCCGCTATGATAGGCATCCGCCGATGACTCTGTGGAAACTAGCGCTGATGGCGATGGTACTGCTGCCGGCGTCCATGGCGCAGGCGCAGCAGACCGATGGGCAGGCGACCACGCCGACTGACGGCCGCGCCGCTGCAGCCGGCGCCCCCAATTCCGCACCGGCGGAAGAGCCGGAGCGCTGGAACCTGTATTTCCAGGCCACCTCCATTGGCGACTCGCACGGCACGTTCACCTCGCCATACACAGGCCCGCTGAGCCTTCAGGACTATCCCGAACGCGATGTCTCGCTGACGACGACGCTGTTTTTCGCAGCGCGCCTCAGCGCCAACACCCAACTCGTCTTTGATCCGGAAATCGCGGGAGGCAAAGGTTTCAGCGGCGTGGACGGAATCGCCAATCCGCCCAACGGCGAACTTCCGCGCGTCGCCACCGCGACGCCGAAGCCGTACATCGCGCACCTCTTCGTCGCCCACGATTTCGCGTTCGGCACCGGCAACGAGAAGGTGGAAAGCGACGTCAACCAGCTCGCGGGTGAGCGGCCGGTGAATCGCTACTCCATCTACGCGGGCCGCTTCTCAGTCACCGACTATTTCGATAACAACGAGTACACCCACGATCCCCGCGAGCAGTTCATGGCGTGGGGCGTCATGTACAGCGGCGCCTGGGACTATCCGGCCGACACGCGCGGCTACACGTGGGGCCTGGTGCAGGAACTCCACACGCGTCACTGGGCGTTCCGCTACGGCATCGCGGCGGAGCCGAGAGTAGCCAACGGCTCCCAGTTCGACCGCCGCCTGTTTCGCGACCACGGCCAGACGTTCGAAGCCGAGCGCCGCTACTCTCTTGGCGACCACGCCGGCACGCTGCGCCTGTTGGGATACGCGAATCGCGCCGATGCCGGCAACTATGCCACGGCGTTGCGCTTGGGCGCCGAAGCGGGCACAACTCCCGATGTGGTCGCGACCCGCCGCCCGGGAACGCTCAAGTACGGCATGGGCGTGAACCTGGAGCAGGAGATCACACTCGATGTGGGCGTTTTCATGCGGCTCGGCTGGAACGACGGTAAGACCGAGAGCTTCGCCTTCACCGCCATCGACCGGCTCGCCACCGGCGGGCTGTCGGTCAAAGGCACGCGCTGGAAGCGGAAGAGTGATGTGGTGGCCACATCGATCACAGCCAGCGGCATCTCCGGCGTGCACGCGCTCTACCTGGCGCGCGGCGGGCTCGATTTCCTGATCGGCGACGGCCGCTTGAACTACGCTCCCGAGTACGTGTGGGAATCGTATTACAGCGCGCGCATCTGCCCCGGGCTCTACGCGACCTTCGACCTGCAGCACGACACCAACCTGGCCTTCAACCACGACCGCGGGCCGGTCTGGATCCCTGCCATCCGCCTGCACATGGAATTCGGCCTCAAACCGCTGAAAGGCGAGTGAGCCGTGGCGTCAACGGTCAATCCTGCCGGGCCGGCAGACCTTTTTGATACGCAACCCGCATGGGTGCTCTACGGCACATTTTGCATCTGCACCCCTTTTCCTGCATTCTGAGAAGTACTCGACGATGCGATGCACCCCTGTTGTGCTGGTTCTGCCCCTGGCGAGTCTGGCCGCCGGCCTCGCCTGTGCGCAGGACAACTACGAGATCCAGGTGTACGGCGCGGAGTTGGTTCCTCCCGGAAACACCATTGTCGAACTGCATTCCAACTTCACGTTCGAAGGCTCGAAGACGGTCACCGAGGGCGTGCTGCCGGACGAACACGCCCTGCACGAGACCATCGAGATCACGCAGGGATTCAGCTCCTGGTTTGAAACCGGCTTTTACATCTTCATGAGTTACCGCGCGGACGAGGGCTACCAGTGGGTGGGCGACCACATCCGGCCGCGCTTTCGCATCCCGGAGAGCTGGCACTGGCCGGTAAACGTGAGCCTGTCGAACGAGATCGGCTACCAGCGCCGCAGTTTTTCGACCGACACCTGGACGTGGGAAATACGGCCCATCGTCGACAAACAAATCGGCCCCTGGTATCTGTCGTTCAACCCGACGGCGGACCGCTCCTTCCACGGCCTGGAAGTGCACAAGGGATTGACTTTCGCGCCCAACGTGAAAGTGAGTTACGACATCACCAAGCGGGTCAGCGGCGGCTTAGAATACTACGGCTCTACCGGCTCCATAACCGGCTTCGACCCGCTGCGAGATCAGGTGCAGGCCATCATGCCGGCAATCGACTTGAACCTGGGCCCGAACTGGGAATTCAATTTCGCCGTCGGCGTGGGCATGACGGCCAGCACCGATCATCTGCTGGTGAAACTGATTCTCGGACGGCGGCTGCAATGGGGCCATCACTAGCCGCGCCAGCCGTGGCGCAGGCTGTCAAGCCTGCTGTGTCGGGAGTCGTCTCGACATTTCTGTGCCGCCAGGAAGCGCAGGCTTCGCTGCCCCTCACGCCGCGCGCACACGCGGGATGCGGTTCTCAAGCGGAGGCAGGGCGGGAAAATCGGTGTAGGGCCCGGACTGATACCAGTAGGCCACCGAAAAGAAATTGTCGCCGCGGTCATCGGCATGGCCGTGTTCGATGGTGTGTCTCAGGTAGCGTTCGAAAGTCACGGGGTTGTCGCCGTGCCAGCGGTAGCAGCAATAGCGGCCGCCGGTGCGCTCAGCCGCGGCGATCAGCGGCGCGCCGTACATCTGGTGGCCGAACGGCTGCGCGGCGTCGCGGCCGCCAAAATCCCAGCTCCCCAGGAAGTAGTCCTCCGACCCGGTGCCGTTGATGAGCGGCTTGGACTCATCGTCGACGAAGATCATGTCGTCGCCCTCGCCCCACCAGCCGTCGGCGTTTTCGAGCACGCCCAGCGTGACACCCATTAAGTGACCGCGGCCGCGCGTCTCGACAAAAACGTAGTTGGAGCCGCCGAGCAGGTTCAGCTTGGCGGCTTCGCCGGTTACCGGCGTGCATGGCGCCGCCTGCCGGTACTGCGCGTGGAAATAGAGCGCGTCTTCGGGGAGCGACGGCACGGCCATGTAATCGATGTTGGAATAGAATGCGCCGACCGCATGGGTGCCCTCGTTGGTTACGGTGAGCCGCGCGCCGCTCCGGTAGGGCATGGCGAAATAGCAATTGAGCGACTTGCCGGGCGAGCAGGCCAGGTACCTGGATTCATAAACCTGGTAGGCGGCCAGGTTCAGCCCGAAGAAGTCGCCGATGGGTGTCTCGACGCTGGGCTTGCTGTTGCCGTCCCAATAGGCGCGGAGCACCAGTTCCTTCAGATGATACTCGCTGTTCGCGGCAATCGTGAACCAGACGTGGCTGATGACGCCGGCGCCTTCGGCGAGGAAAACCTCTTTTGTGCCGCCGGCAGGAATACTCCAGAAATCGTGGTTGCCGCCGGTGCGGTCGTAGCTCGACTGTTTGAGCGAACGATAATGCAGCGCCCGCGCGTAGGCGGGCAGCAAAGGAGCGCCTGCGCTCCCGGTTTGCGCCTGTGCGTCGGACGACGCTGCAGCGCTGATGCCGGCCGCTGCCAGCGCGCCGCGCATGAAATTACGTCTCGGAGTAGTGTTCATCGAATCCTCGTTTTCACGGCCAGCGATGGCCGCGGCCATCGCGACCAACCTATTTCCCCAGCGCCCTGGCGATCGCCTGTTCGGCCAACGGCGCCATCACCTCATAACCGGCGGCGTTAGGATGCAGGCCGTCGTTGGTCAATTCCTTCCGCAGCATCCCTTTCTCGTCCACCGTCGCGCTGAAATAGTCGAGATACACGAAATTGTTCTTCTCGGCGCAATCCCTGAGCCAGCGGTTCAGGGCGAGAATCTTCTCCGGCGGCCTCTGTCCGGTCTGCGGCTTGATATAGTCGCAAACCGGCAGTAGAGAGGCCAGGACGATTTTGATGTTGTTGGCGCGCGCCATATCGGCCATCGATATCAAATAGCCTTCGGTGGCCTCCAGCGTCATGGGGCCGACATTGCCGCCGATGTCGTTGGTGCCCGCCAGGATGACCACCGCTTTGGGCTTGAGCGCGATCACATCCTGGTAAAACCGCAGCAGCATTTGCGGCGTGACCTGGCCGCTGATGCCGCGGTTGATGTACGGCTTACCGGGGAAGAAGGTGCTGGTTCCACGGCCCCAAAAATCGGTAATCGAATCGCCCATGAACACCACGCGCTCCTCGCCGGCCGCCGGCGGAGGCACTCTTTCGTCCTCAGCCGCGTAGCGCGCCGTGTTGCCATAATCGTTGACCATCCTCGACAACTGGTCGAGCATGCGCACGCGCGGCGGTGGAACATCTTGCGGAGGAGCCTGCGCTTGCGCGCGCAGCAGAAGGGTCAAGAGCACAAACAGGGTGTTCCGCATAGGCCCTATTGTAGGGCAGATACAGCTGGCGCGGGCGAATGAAAGAGGCGGCTCTTGGGTTGCTCCGTATCGAGTGGCAAGCTCAAAATCACGCCCCATCGATGCGAGGCAAGCATTGGCAGTGCGCCGTTTCGCGCCGGTCGCTCACATCCACTGATGGGTATCCAAATCGAACACGCAGGCGTCGGCAGGGGCTCCGCTGTTGATGTTGGGGCTCAGGAATTCCATCCGCAGGGTTCCGTGCTGGGTGCGGCTTGCGGGCGTGATGGTGAGCTTCATGTAGCCGTAATGCGTCAGGAACTGATGGAGCCGGAACTGGGGGTCGCTGGTATCCTCGATTTTCATGTCGGCCGCATCCACTTCCTGCGAGGCCGTGATGTTGTAGCCGCCGGCGCCACAGACCAGGTGTGGAATCTGGCGGCTGGCGCCATCCGCCTGCACGGTGCGCGTCATGCGCTGGTAAACGTGCGCGTGGCCGGAGAAGACCGCGTCGGGCCAGAAATCCGCCTGCTGGCAGGCCTGGTCGAAATCGTTGCGCAGGGACTGTGAGGACGGCTTATCGGCGGCGTAAGACAGCGGTGGATGGTGCACCGCCAGCAGCACGGCGGCAATCTGGCCGCTGGCGCGCAAGGGTTTGAGGCGCACCAACTCGTTATACAGGAACAGCGTCTGCTGCTGGTCCAGATAGCCATAGCTTTCCGAGCAATTGCTATAGAGGCCGATGATGGAAACAAACGGCGCGTCGAGCGTGAAGTAGACTCCAGGCTGCGTCATGGTGGTGCGGGAAATGCCGCCCGCCGCCAGCCAGTGGCTTGGCGCGCTGTCGCAGAACGCCTTGAGAAATGGCGCCAGCGATTGCATCTGTGCCGAGTAAGTGATGCCGTCGTGGTTGCCGGGGATGGCGAAGATGGGGCCCGGATAACTGCGGTACGGCTTGTAGAACTGATCGTAGTAATAATTCTGCTCGCCGAAATAGTAGACCACGTCTCCCAGATGAAAGAGAAATGCGGGCTGGCCGGAGGGGTCGCCGCTAAAATCCTGCAGCATCAAGTCGGCGACAGCGGTGTCGTTAGGGAGCTTGGCGATCTCGGGTGCGCCCGTATCACCCACGGTGTGGATGACGATCTGGCCCGCCTGCGTGATCGCCTGCACGGCCGTGGTACCCAATACATCCTCCAGCGCCAGTACCGGGTAGACGCCGCCGCGCGGTCCGGGGACCGGCTCCGGGACGCCATTCACCGCGAACTGGTTGACGAACGTCTGGTCCACGCTGCTGTCATTGTCGGTCTGAAAAGGACGAACCGGATCGACCGTGCCGGCCGGCTCGTTGAAGACGAAGCCCGGCGGAGGCGGCGTGGGGCTGGCGGCGGGAGCCTTCTTGACGCTCTTGGACTTGACGGGCCGCTTAGGGGCCTTAGAACTGCGCGTTTGCAGCGAAGTAGAGGCAGCAGCGGCCAGCATACCGGCGGCGCGCTTTTTCCGTCTCGTAACAGCGGCGGTCAGCACCCGAGCTATGTGCGTCGGGATGGCGTTGAGCTCGGCAACGTTGGTGTGAACCGGGTTGCCGTCAGCCGTGGTCTCCGTGTCCTGCGACTGAAACTTCGAAAAAAAGCCCTGCACTGTGCCGTTCGAGAAGAAAAACAGAACAGCGCCATCCTGGTTTGGGCCGTTTTCGGAATAGTGTTGGTTGAGATCGCTGCCGATTTCCTGATAGCTGCCCTGGTTCATGTGCACGTTGTCGACACCATTAAAGCCGAAGGAAGCCCGCGCGGGACCCGCGGCAGGAGTGCCGCCGTACCCGGTGCCAAATACCGCGACGTATCCATCCGGGTCCTGGATGGCCTGGTCGGCCGCCTGGACCAGCGCGGAGTAGTAATCGTTGTTCTCCGGACTGGTGCCGCGCGGAATGGTGACGAACGCATCCATGTTGAGAAAGCCGCCGCGGACGAAATCGAGCACGGGGCCTCCCTCACTGGCCAGCACAAAGCTCTGCTGGTTCTGGATGGCCGCCGCCAGCGTTTTCGCTTTCGCATTGCCCTTACGCAGGTCGGCGATGATCTGGTACTGCAGCTCGGGTGGAGCGTCATCGCCAAGCGTCGATTCCAGGTTCACCGCCACGCGGTACAACGTGCTGCCGGCTTGAATCTCCAGAAGGTAGTGGGGATTACCACCGTGCTGGTCACCGCGGCTCTTCAGCTCGCCTGTTAGAAGTCCGTAATCTGCCAAGGGCATACCTGCACTCCTCCCCGCGTCTGCCTCGCACCCGATCTGCGCCGGCAGAAGCAAGTCTATTCTGCCCGAAGTCGACTTTCAAGAAGCTTGCGCGCTGACCCGGCTATTTGTTGTGAAGTTACACGCCGGTACATATCGCGAGGCGGTGGAAAAAACAGGGGGGCAGGGCGGACCATCGCCCTTTGCGGTCTGTCAGCCTCTGGAAGGTACGAGCATCGACGCGTCGAAGAATCACCCCACTTCTCCCGGGGGGATCGCCGACATTGACAGACGACGAACACCGATCGTCTGTCCTACCTGCTTGGCTGATGTTACTGTTCGTAACCGGGCAGGGGCGCAAGCGCGGGCGCGAGATCGCGCCAGGTCCCGACGTGGAAGCGGCGGCCGTCGGTGCGAATGCTCACTAGGCCATCCAGATCGGTGCGATAGACAACGGCATTCTCATCTAGGAGGCGGTCAATCACATCGGCGTGGGGATGGCCATAGCTGTTGTCCTGGCCCACGGACACGATGGCAAAGACGGGTTTGACGGCGTCCAGGAAGGCCTGCGTGCTGGAAGTATGGCTGCCGTGGTGCGCCACTTTGAGCACGTCGGCCGGTTGCAGCTCGTTTTCCGACAACATACGGTATTCGACAGGCCGTTCCGCATCGCCGCAAAGAAGAAACGAGTGCTTTCCGTAGCGCACGCGCATCACCAGCGAATCGTCATTGGAGGGTGCGTCCGCGGGCACGTAATCGGCGAACGGCGCCAGGATCTCGATTTGCGCTCCTCCCCAGGCGAAGCTCTGCGGCGCCAGCAGCGGCATGATCTTCACGCCGCGCTGCAGCGCCCGATCGCGCAGCACGCGCCACGCGGGGCTGTCCGGGGTTGCGCCGGTCCACAGCTCGCGCGGGTGAAAATCGGAAACCAGCGCCGGCAGGCCGCCGATGTGATCGTCGT
>CAZZHN010000006.1:0-60188 GCA_964654065.1 uncultured Solibacteraceae bacterium | reverse complement strand
CGCACAGCGTGCAGCCGGTGCAATCCTCCGGCGCCACCTGCAGCGTGTACTTGCGATCCTTCATGTCTTTCCAGCGCGCTGGAACCGATTTGAAAGTGGCGGGCGCGCCGGCCAACTGCGCTTCGTCGTACACTTTGGCGCGGATCACGCCGTGCGGGCAGACCAGCACGCACTTGCCGCACTGTATGCACAGCTTCTCGTCCCACTCCGGAATGTCGAGCGCGATGTTGCGCTTCTCCCACTGCGTGGTGGCGCTGGGGAAAGTGCCGTCGATGGGCATGGCGCTCACCGGCAGATCGTCGCCTTCGCCGGCGATGATTCGCCCTAGCACCTTCTGCACAAATTCCGGCGCTGCGGCCGGAACTGCGGGCCGAATGTCGAATTGCGCGCTGACTGCGGCTGGAACCTTCACCTGGTGCAAGTGCCCCAGAGCCTCGTCCACCGCCGCGAAGTTCTTCTTCACCACGCTTTCGCCCCGCTTGCCGTACGTCTTCTCGATGGTGTGCTTGATGGCGCCGATGGCTTCGTCGCGCGGCAGCACACCGCTGATGGCGAAGAAGCAGGTCTGCATGATGGTGTTGATACGCCCGCCCATGCCGGTATCGCTGGCCACCCGGTAGCCGTCAATGACGTAGAATTTGAGCTTCTTGTCGATGATCTGCCGCTGTACGGTGCGCGGCAGGTGTTCCCACACTTCGTCAGGCCCGTAGACGCTGTTGAGCAGGAAAGTAGCGCCTGGCTCAGCAGACTTCAGCATGTCAATCCGTTCCAGGAAGGAAAACTGGTGGCAGGCGACGAAACTCGCCTTAGCGATCAGGTAGCTTGATCGCAGCGGCCGGGGACCGAAGCGCAGGTGCGAAACCGTGATGGCGCCGGACTTCTTGGAGTCGTAGACGAAATAGCCTTGGGCAAAGTTGTCAGTTTCCTCGCCGATGATTTTGATCGAGTTCTTGTTGGCTCCGACCGTTCCATCCGCGCCCAGCCCGAAGAACAGGGCGCGCACCGTGCCCGGAACTTCCGTCGAGAACTCGGGGTCGAAGTCCAGGCTGGTGTGGGTGACGTCATCATGAATGCCGATCGTAAAATGGTTCTTCGATTTCGGCTTGGCCAGCTCGTCGAAAACGCCCTTCACCATTGCCGGCGTAAACTCCTTCGACGACAGGCCGTAGCGCCCGCCAATCACCTTCTTCTTCACATCCAGCTCAGCCAGTGCAGTGACCACCTCGGTATAGAGCGGCTCGCCCGTGGCCCCGGGTTCCTTGGTACGGTCGAGGACGGCGATGGACTTCACGGAAGCGGGCAGTGCTTCGAGGAATGTTTCAATGGCGAACGGCCGGAACAGCCTGACTTTCAACAGGCCGACTTTCTCGCCCCTCGCGTTCAGGGCGTCAACGCATTCATGCGCCACTTCGCCGCCCGAACCCATGATCACCACTACGCGCTCTGCGTCCGGCGCACCTACGTAATCGAAAAGGTGATACTGCCGGCCGGCGATGCGCGCGAATTTGTCCATTGCGTTCTGCACGATGGTCGGGGCGGCCAGATAGAAGGGGTTGATCGCTTCCCGCGCCTGGAAGTAGACGTCCGGGTTCTGTGCCGTGCCGCGGATGATCGGGCGGTCGGGGGAGAGCGCCCTTGCGCGGTGCGCCCGCACCAGGTTGTCGTCGATCATGGCGCGCAAGTCTTCGTCGCTCAACCGTTCGATCTTGGCGACTTCATGCGAGGTGCGGAAGCCGTCGAAGAAGTGCAGGAAGGGAATGCGCGCTTCGAGCGTAGCGGCGTGCGCGATCAAGGCCATGTCCATCACTTCCTGGACCGAGTTGGAGCTGAGCATGGCAAACCCGGTGGAACGGGCCGCCATCACGTCGCTGTGATCGCCAAAAATGGACAGCGCCTGCGCGGCCAGGGCGCGCGCGGCAATGTGAAAAACGGTGGAAGTCAGCTCACCCGAAATCTTGTACATGTTCGGGATCATGAGCAGCAAACCCTGCGAGGCAGTAAAGGTTGTGGACAGCGACCCTGCCTGCAACGCGCCGTGGAGAGCGCCGGCTGCGCCGCCCTCACTTTGCATTTCGATCACCGTGGGCACGTTCCCCCAGATGTTCGGCCGGTTCTCGCTCGACCACTGGTCCGCCCATTCGCCCATGTTCGACGAGGGGGTGATCGGGTATATCGCTATGACTTCACTGACTTTATGAGCTACGTATGCGGCGGCTTCGTTACCGTCGATGAGTACTCTTGGCCGGTTGGCGATTGCGCTGGACAACTTTCCCTCCTGCGGGCTTGGAGAATTCAACTTCCTAAGCCATATTATAAGACCTGATTGTCGTAAAAATCCACAACTATTTTGGACCCCAGGGGGTGAAATTCCGTATGCCAAGGAGAGTGTGTGGGATGCGCGGAACGCGCGGCGGCGTCAATTCAGGGTGATACCGACGCGGTGAACCAGGTTTTCGAAGCGAGGGTTGCCGCGCAAGTCGGCGATGGGAGGGTAGATCTTGAGGAAAAGCATCATCTCGGACTGATCCTTCGCCGCCTTCTCCAGCCAATCGAGCGCGAGACCGGTATCGCCCAGGGAATCGTAGACGACGGCGATATCGAACGGCGCGACATACTGCTGCGAACTCATTTGAATCATTTGTGCCAGGATCTTGACGGCTTCGGGTCGGTTCCCGGACTTGGCATAGGCGGCCGCCAGGCCAGAGAGGTTGATGGTGGCCTCCGGGGCCAGCGATCGGCCCTTTTGGAATGCGGCGATCGCTTCGGGGAATCGCCGCTCGGCGAGGTAAGAATTATCCGCAGGCCATGTAGGGCGCCCAGAAGTCGGGATGGGCCTTGATCGCAGCCGTGTCGGCGGCGAGCGCACCGTCGAAATCCTGCTTCAGGTAGAGCGGGAAGCCCAACAGGAAGAGGAGCTCCTGGGATAGCGGATCTAATTTGAGCGCCTTTTGAATTTCGGCATACGACCGATCCTCTTGCCCCAGGGCGGCCAGGTACTCGGAATAGGAGAAATACAGCGGCGTGATGTTGGGATTCAGGGCCAGAGCGCGAGCGAACTCCTTGCCGGCATCGGCGAGTTTCCACTGGTGAATCTGGGCGTGGGCGAGCGCGCCGTGCGCCTCGGCCAGGTCATCGTCAAACTGGAGGGCGTGGCGGGCGGCGGCCTCGGCTTTCGGGAGGGCCTCTCGCGGCGACAGGAACCAGTCGGACGCAGTGGTATAGGCGTCGGCCAAGCCCGCGTAGGCCAGGGCATAGCTGGGATCGATTGCTGTGGCACGGTCGAAATAGGCGATCGCCTGGTTCAAGCCGGCGGGGGTGAACAGGAACTCTGCGTAGCGGCCGTCCAGGTAGTTCCGATAAGCTTCGAGGTTCTCGGTGTAGCGCCGGTCGACTCGCTGCTTTTCGCTCTGAGCCAGCTTGATAGCGAGAGACTGCGCCACCCTTTCCGAGATCGCGTCTTCGATTGCGAAGAGGCCGGTGAGGTTCTCGTCAAAAGTTTCCGCCCAGAGAGGCCTTCGGTCGGAAACGCGCAGGAGCTGAACCGTGACGCGGATGCGGTCGCCGGACTTTTGCACTTTGCCATCGAGCAGCGTTTCGACGTCCAGTTCGCGGCCGGCCGCCCAGAGGTCGGCGGCGGCCCCGGAGTACTTCTGAATGGCGCTGGTTGGCCGGACCACGAGCTGCCGGATGTTGCTCAGCTTGGTGATGATGGCGTCGGCGAGGCCGAGGCCGAGAGCCTTTTCGGCTTGCGCGTCGAGCGGCTGAAACGGCAGGACGGCGATGGAACGGGTGACGCCGGTCCCGGGACCGGCGGACTCCTTTTTCCAGATCCGCCAGCCGGCCAGGGTCAGGACGCCGACCAGCAACAGGCTCAGGAAGGCCGCGGCCCGGCGGGAGATCAGGCTGCGCCAGGAGGCAGCGGCTTCGTCGTCCTCGATCTCTTCCTCGACCACCATCTCAGCCGTGGTGCGCCGCTCGACGGTGAGCTCGGCGGCAGGGCCTACCGTTCTGACGTCGGCCACGAACCGGTAGCCCCGGCCGGGAACCGTGGCTATATAAAGGTGTTCCCCGGGGGCTTCGCCCAGGGCTTTGCGCAGGGCGGAGATGTTTTGCGCCAGATTGGCTTCTTCGACAAAGCTATTGGGCCAGATCGCCTTGAGCAGCTCATCCTTTTCGAGGACGCGCCCGCGGTTGGCCACCAGCACGAGGAGTGTGTCAAAGGCCTTGGAGGTCAAGGGAACCGGTTGGCTCTCGCGAAACAACAATCGGCGCCCGCTGTCTACGCGGAACGGCCCAAATTCATATAACTCATTGACTTCAGCCGACATAGTCCCCAACTATGGCGTTGATTCAGAAGATTTCAAAAGATTTCAAACCTTCCTGAAGACTTCCCAAGGGGCTTACCGGCAGAATGCGTAATCGAGAGCCGGCCTCCTGGGCGCCGAGTGGAAGGTAGTCTACCACAATCTGTCCGGCAAAGCAGGAATCGTGAAGATTAAACGTAAGACCAGAATCGCGGTGCAGATCGATGAAAAGTTGTTGGTGCGCAGCCGTCAGGGCGGTCACAACGCCGTGAGCTCCGAGCCGCCCGCCAGCGCCTTTCGAGACTGCCTGAACCTGCTCGCAACCTTTCAGAAAGAAGGGCCAGCCGCGCCAGGGGGCACGGTTTCCGAAATCCAAAAACAAGAGGATGAACCATCATGCAACGAAGAATCAAAATGATCGCTATTACCGGTGCGATTCTGGCTCTCGGGGCCGGCCTCGTGCCCAATGCAAGAGCCTGCAGCAACAAACTGGGCGCGTTCGCCATGCGCGCGCCGGCGATTCTGCCGTCCGTTATGACAGCGGCGCCAAATGACACCTCAGCGGCCACGCCCGCGCGACTTGGGATTTCCATTGTCGGCCTGTGGAGCGTCACCTTTTATTCGGAAGGAACCGCGGTGGACGTGGCATTCGACGCCTGGCACAGCGATGGTACTGAGATTCTGAACGACTTCACCGACCCAATTGAAGGCAACGTGTGCCTGGGCGCCTGGGCACAGACCGGGCTGCAGACTTTCAAGCTCACGCATCCGTCATGGACCTTCGATAGCAATGGCAACCTGACGGGGACGGCGTACATTCTCGAAACGGTGACCGTGACTTCCGGCGGCAGCCAATATCAGGGCACGTACACGATCAACTATTACGACACTTCCGGCAACCCGGAAGGCAGTTTCTCGGGTACGCTTTCGGCCACCCGTATCTCGCCAAACTGACGGAGGGCAGGATTCCACCTGCCCTCCCCGATGCGGTCGATTTCGCCGGAATCGCTGCGCTGGGCGGCCGCTAATGCGCGGCCTTGAGAAGCTCAGGGACTGCGGCGGGAGTGACCTGGTCGTCTGACAAGCCAGCGATGCGAGCCAGCATCATCACCGCGGGGTAGGAGTGACCCCAATCGTGCCACTGCGCCATTTCGCGTAACGGCGTCAGCGCGTCCGCGCGCAGCGCTACGAGCACGACCGGATCGCGCGTCTGCGAGAGCGTGAGAAGCAGGAAACCGGCTTTGTTGCGGTCCGTCCAGACCATCGAGTGCAGCATCGGTATGAAGCGGGTGGCGGGGATGCGCAGGGTCACGTCCGGTCCGAGCGTACCGAGGACCTTCAAAGCGCGGACCGCGTTATTCCGCACGTCGTCGTTGGTGTCGAATGAGGCCCGCACCAGGGCAGCGATCTGCTCCGCCGACCGTTCCGCGTAACCCAGCGCCTCGGCCGCGTTGGCGCGTTCCTCCGCGTCGCGCGCGGTCTCCAGTACGCGAAACGTGGTGGCGGTGTTGGCGCGAACCCAGTCGCGGATTTTGAGCTGATCGCCGCGCGCCTCCGGGTTCTTGAACAGCGCGTAGCCCTCGGAATCGTCTTCGCCCGCATCACCCTTCTTGACCGCAGCCATCGTATCTTTGTCCAGCTGCTCAAAAAGCCGGTGCACACCTTCGGCAGCTTGATTTCACCGGTCGGCTCAGGGTTGTAATGGAGCGGCGGAGCGTCCGGCTCGGCAAGGCCGACGAAGATGGTGGAGCGCCCGTCCTGCAGACAACACATCCGGGACACCTCCGCCGCCGCGCGGCCGCTGAGCTTCACCAGCTTGTTTTCAGCTTCCTGCTTCATTTGCGTTGATGGGATGGCGTCGCCCTCTTGGAAAGGCAGCGCGGCGCGCAACTGCGCCAGATCGAGCGTGCCGTAACCATAGAAATCAATGAGACCGATCCGCTCCGCAGCCGGCTGCCCTTTGTCCAGGGCGGTGAGGAGGGAGATGGATAATGCTGCAATCCGTAGGCGCATTCTCCCGCTATTCTGACGTAGAATGAGCTCGAATTGCATGGCGCAAGAGAGTCACCTCCTCGCTCGAGGAAGAGCTTCGCCCGCAGTTCAGACGCGGTTCGCCTGGACCTGGCTGCCGAGCTGGTCGGGCCTGCGCGATACCCGTGCACTCGCGGCGAGTGCGTGTTGCGGGCCGCGTCCTGGCCCCCTATAATCTCAACAGGAGGCGCATGTCCCCATTAGCGGCCGTCATCCTTCGCTGGTTGGCCCGTGTGGCGGCGCTCTTCTTCGCTGGCGCGTTTCTCTACTTCGTGGTGAACGAATTCCTGCGCCCCCATACCGGGCCCACCACCGCTTTTGTCGAATGGGGGGACATCGTCCTGCTGTTTGTCGCTCTGGCCGGTGTGATTCTGGCGTGGAAGTGGGAGCTCACCGGCGCACTGATTGCCTTGGCCGCGCTGGTGTTGCACGTCTCCCTGGTTCGCTACCACACTTACGCGGTGATCTGGTTCGCTGTCATACCCGCGGCGTTGTATCTTGCCGATTGGGTGCTGCGGCGCCTTGGGGCCACGGCGCCAACCGACACGCCCTGACGGCGGCGGGTCCGGCGCGCGTTGCCCACCCTCATTTCGGCGCGTCTCACGCCGCGCCTTCCTGAACCAGGTGGGCGAGTTCACGAGCTGCGTGGCAGAGTGGCGAACGCCGGGCGGGCGAGCGTACGGCTTCGCAAGAGTTCCTGTCTAAAGCGAATTGCTTCCTGGGTTGCGTTAAACGTGAGGCAGTAGTATTCTTAAAGCGTGATTCGGAACTTCCGGGATCGGGAGACCGGGAAGATCTTTCGGCGTGAGTTCAGTCGGAAGTTCCAAAGGATCGCTCCGGTGGCGAAACGAAAACTGGACCACCTGCATGCGGCTGCTGCGCTTTCCGATTTGGCTGCGGTTCCGGGGAATCGTCTTGAAACGCTTGCCGGAGACCGGCGCGGGCAATACAGCATTCGAATCAATGATCAGTGGCGGATATGCTTCCGTTGGACCGGCCATGACGCGGTAGACGTGGCGATTGTGGACTATCACTGAGGACGGTGAAGCTTGGCGAAAAAGAACAAGACCATGCCCCCAATCCACCCGGGTGAAACACTTCGGGAGGACTTTCTGAAGCCGCTTGGGTTAAGTGCGAACCGGTTGGCGATGGAGTTGATTGTGCCTGTAACGCGGGTGAACGACATTGTTCGAGGCAAGCGGGCGATTACAGCAGACACGGCACTCCGGCTGAGCCGCTATTTCGGAACGACACCTCAGTTTTGGATGAACCTTCAGTCGAACTTTGACCTCGAGAGGGCCGAAGACGCGCGAGGCGCTGAGATTACCGGTCGAGTGCAGCCCCATCGGGCGGCTTGACGACGCTGGAACATTGTTTGGCTCAAGTGGTGGCGGGAGTGGGGGTCGAACCCACACAGTCCTTGCGGACTACCGGATTTTAAGTCCGGTGCGGCTGCCAATTACGCCATCCCGCCGCTACGCCCGTTAGTCTAGCAAGGTCCGGGGTGTGAGCGGGCGAAGCGGAGGAACAAAAGCCATGAATGCGCCCGCGCGGGCGATAAGTTGGCAGGTCGGGGACCTGCCCCACTTTACAGCGCGGCGGCTACGCTGGCGGCGATCTCGGCGCCGATGGCTAGCGATGCGGTGGCGGCGGGGCTGGGAGCGTTCAGCACGTGCAACGCGTCGGGGCGCGCGATCAACTGGAAGTCCTGCACCAGCTCTCCTTCCGGAGTGATGGCCTGGGCGCGCACGCCGGAGCCGCCGGTAGCGAGATCGCCGGGCTGAATCTCGGGAACCAGGCGCTGCAACGCCTGGCAGAAGAGCTGGCGGCTGAAGGAGCGCCGCAGTTCGTACCAGGCCATCGATGGGTAGCGCCGCAGAAAGCGCCAGAAGCCGCGGTAGCTGAGGGCATCGAACAGATCGGCGGGGCGGAAATCGGTTTTGCGGTAACCTTCGCGCGCGAGCGCCAGCACGGCGTTGGGACCGGCCTCGACGCCGCCGTGAATCAGGCGCGTGAAGTGCACGCCCAAGAACGGGAAGGCCGGATCGGGCACCGGGTAGATGAGGTTGCGCACGAGGTGCTGACGGTCGGGGCGGATTTTGTAATACTCGCCGCGGAAGGGCAGGATGCGCACGCTGCGTCGCTCGCCGGCCAGTTGGGAGACGCGGTCCGAGTGCAGGCCGGCGCAATTGACAATGAAGCTGCCGGTGAATTCGCCGGCGGGAGTTTCGGCGATCCATTCGCCCGAGCCGCGCCGCAAGCGCAGCACGCGGGCTCCCACGGCGACGCGCGCGCCGCGTTCTTCCAGGCGCTTCACCAGCGCTGCGCAGACTTCCGCGTAATCCACAATGCCCTCTTGCGGTACGCGCAATGCGGCGACTCCGCCAGCGTGCGGCTCGATTTCGTGCATCGCCCCCCGATCCAGCCAGCGCAACCCCTCCAGGCCGTTAGCAGCGCCGCGCTGTTGGAGGTCGCGCAACGGCGGCACTTCGCTGTCGTCGGCCGCCACCACCAGCTTGCCGCAAATCTCGTGCGCGACGCGGTTTTCGCGGCAAAACTCCACCATCTGCCGGATGCCTGTGACTGCCAGCCGAGCCTTGACTGAGCCGGGCTTGTAGTACAGGCCGCAGTGCAGCACGCCGCTATTGTGCCCAGTCTGGTGCTGGCCTACCCGGCTCTCCTTTTCGAGAACGGTGATGGCGGCGCCGGGAAAGCGTTCCCCAAGACGGTAGGCCGTCGCCAGCCCCACGATGCCGCCGCCGACGATGAGGAACCGCTCGCTGCTCATGGCTCCATTGTGACCCGCCGCAGTTCATCGTGAAAATTGCGAAGCAATTCCGTGCAGTCGGTCAGAGCCCGAAAAAGGTCGAGACGAGTCTCGACCCTGCACGCTGGGCCGCGCGCGCCACGGAAAGCAGTCAGAAGCTCCAGGCGTGTTCCACGCTGCTCGCTGCCGGCTCCGCTGCCAGTTCCGGACTCCACGGGTTCGCAGACGATCGCGGCTCGGAAGCCCGCTCTGGGCCGGGCCGCACGCCTTCCCAGCCTTCGGCGAGCGTGGCGAGCAGGCTCAATACCTCGGCCAGCGGTTCGTCGCGCTGCTGGAAGTTGGCTTCGGTGAGCCGTCGCAGCATGTAGTCGTAGAGCGCCGCCAGACGCCGGCTGATTTCCCCGCCCCGCTCGTGATCGAGCGACGCGGCCAGCTGGATCAGCACCTGGCTGGCCCTGGTCACCGCCTTGGAGCGGTCCAGAATCTTCCCTTCCGCCAAGTGGCGCCGTGCATCCTGGACTGCCATCACTGCCGTCTGGTAGAGCAGACGGATCAGTTCTACAGGGTCAGCTGACAAGATCCTGCTCTCGAGATAGGCGTCGTGGGCATCGTGCCGCATTGGTTCGTTCTCCCAAACCACTTATCGGCGAAAAGGCGGCTGCTGAGCGGTTTTCAGCGGGATTTGAGATCTTGAGCCATACGCAAGACATACTCCGGCGGCACTTGCGTCACTACCTCTTTGGTCTCGCGGTTGAGGACCCGTACCACCAGGCGCTTGGTCGCCGAGTCCATCTGAAACTCCAGTTCTTCGTTCTGGCCGAACAACTCCGATCCGTTGAGTGCTTTGACCGCCTGGATCACCTCGCGGTTCTGGCTGGCGATGTCGGACGGAACGGTAACCCCGGTCACGGGAACGGCCGGGTCTGTACGGTTGATGGCGCTGATCTCCATGACGGCTCCTCGACCGGAGATGCCGGCATGGGTGAAGCCGCCGGGCGTTTCCGGTTGTCACATTTCTTATCGGATCTGAGCGCAGAAATGAGAGTTTGGATGATTACACTCTCTGGTATTGGGGAGCGTTCGAAAGCAAGCCCCGCAGATCGCGCGCCGGCCGGCTAGCCTCCAGCCTGCATGAGGCACCGAGGCAGCGCCCCTCCAGTGTCACCCAGCCGGAGGAGCGCGTTACCCGGTAAGCCGCGCGTGCGGCGTGATGCTGTCGCAAGGGTTCCAGGTTCCAGTCCGAGCCGAACACCATGTGGATGCTTCCGTCTGCCCCGACCAGGACCGAAAACTGGCTATCTTCGCCAGCGTCCTGCCGGGCGGCCGCAAATAGCTCTTCGGCATTTCTGAGAAAGGCGCTCACAAAAGCCTTATCGCCGTCGCCGGCTGTTCCTTGAGCTCAACCGCCGGAGACGCGTGACCATAGCTCAACGATTCAGCGGTCCCTCTCGTCACTCACCGTAAAGGGAATCAGAGGATGGGCAAAGCGACGGTTGTCGGGATGCTTGTGATTTTGGGGGCATACGAAGCTTCCGCCCAACCTGTCACACCTTCGCCTGCGTTTGAGGTCGCTTCGATCAAACCCGCACCTCCCCAGGCACCCGGCAGGGTGAGTGTCCGGATGAGCAGCGACGCCGGAGGACTGACATACACCAACGTTTCACTCAGCGACGTCATCTGCCAGGCGTATGGCGTCGAGCACAATCAAATCTCGGGGCCACCCTGGCTCAATACCGAGCGGTTTGACATTGCAGCGAAGATCCCGGCGGGCGTGGCGAGGGATCAGCTTCCTCAAATGTTTCAAGCCCTGCTGGCTGACCGTTTCAAACTGGAACTGCACCGCGAGCGGAAAGAAATGCCGGCTTACGAACTGGTGGTCGCGAAGAACGGGCCTAAGCTTCAGAAAGCGGAGTCTGCGGGCGGGCTGGGCGGCGGGTCCAACGCAGGGCATATTCACGTGAGCGGCAGAGCCTCCATGCCGCAGCTGGCCGACTATCTGTCGCTCCGGCTCGGCCGGCCTGTGCTGGACCAGACAGGAATTGATGGAGCCTACGTGGTCGCGATGGACTGGGTTCAGGATTCGACCGACGCGCCTGGGACACTGGCAGGCCAGCCTGGCGGGCCGGCCGACGCGGCCTCCGGCGCTATTGGCCCCTCCCTCTTCACGTCCCTACAGGAACAACTGGGGCTCAAGTTGGTGGCCGGGAGGCTGCCGGTCGAGATTCTCGTCATCGACCACGTCGAAAGAGTTCCCACCGCGAATTGATCCCGGCTACCGGGCCGTTCAATCGCTGAGAGAATGGCGGCCGCCGGTGTTAGATTGGGTGAATGGCGCGGCCCCGGCGAAATCAGCCACCCGCCCCGCGCGAACACAGCCGGGGAGCGAGGGCCGGATGGCAGGCTTCCCGGTGGCTTGCACCCATCGGCCTTTTCGCGCTTACGCTGCTGGCCTACGGCAACTCACTCGGCCTCGGCCTGGCGGAGGACTCGCAGTTCCTGCTGTCCCAGGACCCGCGTCTGCAAAGCGTGACCGCGCACAATCTGGCGCTGGTGTTCTCCAAGAGCTACTGGTGGCCCATCGCGGGGGACTTGATCTACCGCCCGCTGACCACCCTGTCACTACAACTGAACCACTCTCTGGCCGCCGAGGCCGGGGGCGCCTTCTGGTATCACCTGGTCAACCTGCTGCTGCACGCGTGCAACGCATGGTTAGTGATGCTGCTGGTGGCGCGGATGTTGAGCCGGCCCGCGGCGTGGTGCGCGGCCGCGCTGTGGGCTGTGCACCCGATTGCCACCGAAGCGGTCGATAACGTGGTCGGCCGTGCTGACCTGATGGCCGCCATGGCAGTGTTGGCGGGCCTTCTGATTTACGGCCGCGCCACTATGGAGTCGGGCGGGCGCCGATGGCTGGCGCTCTTCGCCGTAGCAGCGGCAGGCGCCTTCTCGAAGGAGAACGCCGTTTTGCTGGCAGGGTTGATGCTGTTGTCGGACTGGGCGTTTGGTCCACCGGGACGTATCCTAACAAGCCAGCGGATGGCAGCGTACGCCGCGGTCCTGGCGCCGGCCGGCCTCCTGCTGGTGGTGCGCGCCGCCGTTTTTGCCCCGCTGCCGTTTCCGCCCGCAGTCTACCTGGATAACGTGCTGCGCGGCCTTCCGTTCTGGCAAAGCTTGTTCACTGCGCTGAAGATCACCGGCATGGATTTGTGGCTGCTGGTGTGGCCTGCGCACCCGGTTTCCGATCGTTCCTTCGACGTCATCCATCCAGCCACCTGGACGGATGCAGGCGCTTGGGTGGCCGTGGCCGTGATCGCAGCGCTGCTGGCGCTGGCCCTGGCGATGCGGCGGCGCCAACCGATGGTGTTCTGGCTCGCCGGCTTTTTCGGTCTGGCAGTGCTGCCCACGTCGAACCTGCTGATCAAAATTGGCAGCGCCATGGCGGATCGATTTCTCTACCTTCCTTCGGTGGCGTTCGCTCTGGCCGCCTCCGGCCTGGCCTGGCGCTACCTCGGCTCCCGCCAGGCCTGGGCTGCGACGGCGGCGGTGCTCCTTCTTTATTCCGGCCGTACCTGGGCGCGGAACGCAGAATGGCGCGACAACCTCACGCTGGGCCTGGCCGACGTGGAAACGGCGCCGCGCAGCGCCCGCCTGCACGATATGCTGGCGAAGGCATGGTTCGATCAGAACCCGGCCGCAAACCTGAGCCGCGCGATCGCCGAGCAGGAGGCCGCGTGGAGCCTGGTGCGTGCCCTGCCGTCGGCCAGGTCCTCGGAACTGATTCCGGCCCGGCTGGGCATTTATTACGCGGAGAAGGCGGCGCTGGCGCCGGAAGTTGAACGCCAGGCGTGGCGGGAGAAGTCGATCTCCGTGCTGCTCGAAGCGCGCCGGATTTCGCTCGCCGCCGAACAGGCATTCGATAAAGCCCAGTTGGAGCACGGCAAGCCGTTGGCGCCCCGGCAGACATTCGTCCTGATCTATTTGTACCTGGCCGACGACTACTTGAGCCTGGGCCGGTTTGCCGAAGCGCGGGATGCGCAGCTTCACGCGCGCATCCTGGCGCCTCGTTTTCCGGCGGTGTACGAAGCCATGGCGGCAGCGTACCGCGGGCTCGGCGATACGCAGGGGGAAGCACGAGCACGCGCCGCAGAAGTGCTGGCCGAAGGCCGTACGCCGGACCCGGCACAGTATTGCGCCGCTGCGGCCGAAATCGGGCAGGCCTTGCGCGACAACCGGTCGCCGGACGCGATGTTCGAACGGCAGATCCTCGCGCGATGCGGCCCCCCGGGCGGCACATCGCGCTAGCCAGCGCGATCAACAACCGACAGACTAGGACGGGCGCCCGCCTCGCGCCGGACGCTACATCAATTTGCGCAGCACCAGCGCGTCCTCGCCGTTGTCGTAGTAATGCCGGATCTGACGCTGCCGGGCGAACCCGAATTTCCAATAGAGGGCCTGGGCCTGCCAATTTGACACGCGCACCGCGAGCGAAAGCTGGCCAACGTGGCGCGCCCGCAAGCGGCGCAGCGTGCTGCGGATCAGCGAGCTGGCAATCCCCTGGCCGCGGCAGGCCGGATACACTGCCACCGAAACCAGTTCGGCGCGGAGGGTGGCCAGGCGGCGCGCGATGGCCGTGATCATATAAGCGCGGACGCCAGCCCGGCCTTCCGCGACCAGAAATAGCGCCCCGCATTTGCCGTAAAGCTCTGCAAACAAGTTGCGATCATAGGCGTCAGCGCCAAAGCCGGCTCGCTCGAGGGCCAGCACCGCGTCCATATCGGCCAGGCGAAAAGCACGAATTCGGTATGGCGGCTGCACGCTGCTATCGCTTATTTTGCTATACTTAGCAGCTCGAGGCAAAGGGTGAGGAAAGCCAAGCGGCAAGCCGGCATGCGGCATCTTGACAAGAATTTCAGAGCCGCGCATACTAGAATTGAGATGCAACTGAGTGGCAACAATGGCGTGTTGGAAGCTTCGCCCGGGAGCCTCGTGGACCTGCGTCGCGGCGACGAAGCGGTTCTCAGTGAGATTGATTTGCCGGTCGAGGATGCACGCCGTCTGATGGAACTCGGTTTTCTTCCGGGAGCACGGGTCGTTGCCGGGCAAAGCGCACCCGGCGGGGATCCGCGGGTTTTTCAGGTAGACGGATCTGAGATCGCGGTGCGGCGCGAAACCGCGCGGCGTCTCAAGATCTTCCGCAAGGAAAACCTCCCGAGGCCTGCATGAGCGAATGCCACGACTGCGCCGGCTGCGGCCCGGCGGCGATGGCCCCGTTTCCCTCCGGCACGGCAGCCAAAGCGGTGGCCGTGATCGGGCCGCCCAATTCCGGCAAGACGACGCTTTTCAACCGGCTCACCGGACTGCGCCAGAAGGTCGCCAACTTTCCTGGCGTGACGGTGGAGCAGCACACGGGCATCGCCGAACTGGCCGGCGGCCAAGTTGTGGAATTGATCGACCTGCCGGGCGTGTACAGCCTCTCGCCGCATTCGGAAGATGAGCAGGTGGCGTACGACGTGCTGACCGGCCGGCGCGACGATACGCCCAAGCCCGAAGCAGTCCTGCTGGTGCTCGATTCGACCAATCTGGGCCGGCATTTGATGCTCGCGGCGCCGATCCTGGCACTCGGCCTGCCGTCGCTGATTATCCTCAACATGGCCGACGACCTGCGCAGCCGCGGCGGCACGGTCGACACCAAAGCCTTATCGAGAGAGTTGGGCGCGCCGGTGGCGCTGGTGAGCGCGCGCCAGGGCGAGGGCATAGAACAGGTACGCGACTTTCTCGCCGGCACCATGGATCTGCCCACACCCAGGTCGCTGCCGGTGCTGCACGACGTACCGAAGTGCCGCGAGTGGGCCGGGCGGATCGGCAGCCAGGCCGACTATCGCCCGCCCATCGCTCCCAAGTGGACGCGACGCCTGGACCGTGTCATCTTGCATCCGGTGGCCGGACCGCTGATTTTCGCCCTTGTCGTGATCGCCGTTTTTCAATCCATCTTCAGCTACGTTACGCCGCTGATGGACGGCGTGAAGTGGCTGTTTGAGGTTTCCGGCAACTGGATTGCGACTTCGCTGCCGCCCTCGCTCTTCCGCTCGCTGCTGGTGGAGGGAGTCTGGAAAGGCGTCGGCTCGGTGATCGTGTTCCTGCCCCAGGTGCTGCTGTTGTTCCTGTTCATCGGCATCCTGGAGGACTCCGGTTATCTGGCACGCGCGGCGCTGATTGCCGACCGCACCATGGCGCGCTTCGGGCTGCAGGGGAAATCGTTCATCCCGCTGCTATCGGCCTACGCCTGCGCAGTGCCCGCGATCCTGTCTACTCGCACCATCGAAAATAAGCGCGACCGCATCGCCACTATTCTGATCGCGCCCTTCATGACCTGTGCGGCGCGGTTTCCCGTCTACACGCTGATCATTGCCGCCTTCTTGCCCAACCGGCGGCTGTTGGGCTTTCTGAGCGTGCGCACGGTGGCCATGATCGGGCTCTATGCGCTCGGATTCGTGATGGCCGTGCTAACGGCGCGGATCTTGAAATCGTCGATTCTGAAGAGCGGCCGCACGCCCTTTTTGCTGGAGATGCCGGCCTACCGCTGGCCCACCGTTCAGTCGCTCGGGCTGCGGCTGTTCGATCGGTCGAAGGTCTTCCTGCGCCGCGCCGGCACGGTGATCCTGCTGGTGACGGTGCTGTTATGGACGGCGGCGCATGTACCTTACACTCACGGGCATCCGCCTGCCATTCGCGACAGCCTGGCGGGTACACTGGGCCGCACCATCGAACCGGTCATCAAGCCGCTGGGGTTCGATTGGAAGATTGGCATCGGTCTGATCACTTCCTTTGCGGCACGCGAGACCATCATTGCGACACTGGGCGCGATCTATGGCATGGACCATCCGGATTCCACCAGCATGGACTTGCAGAGCGCACTGCGGCAGGACCTGACACCGGGCGCGGCAGTAGCGTTGCTCATCTTCTTCGCATTTGCCATGCAGTGCGTCTCTACCGTAGCCGTGGTGCGGCGTGAAACCGGCGGCTGGAAATGGCCCATAGCCCAGTTTGCCTATATGAGCGCCCTGGCATACGGCGGCGCATTTCTCGCCCAGCATTTGTGGCGGTACGTGTAGCGAGCCCGTTTTTCCTGGAGCTTTCCCCGTCCCATGCGGGCGAGGCATGCCTCGCCCCTACGCCGGATTGGTAAAGGCCGGGCACGCCCGGCCCGCCTCTCCCGCCAACTCGCATAGCCCCTCTGAGGTGGTTGTCCGTGGGGCAGGCGGATAACCCGCCTGCACGCCGCTCGGCACCGGCGCGTCATAATATAAAGGTACAAACGTATGCCAAAACTGCCTTGGGCCGGGCACGCCGGGCCGCATCGCCGCCGGGGTTTCTCCCTGATTGAATTGCTGATCGTGGTATCGATCATTCTCATCCTGATCACCATCGCCGTACCCAAATTCACGCACGCCCAGATGTATACGCGGGAGACCGCCGCGATTCAGGCGATTAAGGCCATTCACACGGCGCAGGTCCAATTCCAGTCGCAGTTTGGCCGGTATGCAGTGTCGCTCACCGAGCTGGGCCCACCGGCGAGTGGCGCGCCGAACGCATCGGCGGCCGACCTCATCGGCAATGATCTGGCCAATGGCGAAAAGCAAGGCTACAAGTTCACGGTCGCAGCCGTGCCCGGAGGCTATTCGGTCAATGCCGTGCCGGTGGCGTATGGGAGCAGCGGCAGCCGCAGCTTTTACTCCGACCAGACCATGACCATTCACGAAAACGACGGTCCCGAACCGGCCACCGCGCAAAGCAAGGAACTGCGCTAGCGTGGCGCGGCCTGGGTGGGACAGACGATCGGTCTTTGTCGTCTGTCAACGTGCCGCGCGACCGCCCCTCTCAAGGCTCTGAAGCCCCATCACTCCGAATTCCGATGTTCTCTTACTCCGGCAACGATCTCTACTGCGAACAGGTAGCGCTAGCCGACGTCGCGGCACAGGCAGGAACGCCTGCTTATGTCTACTCCAGCCAGACGATTTTGAGCAATTACCGCGCCTATGACGAGGCGCTCGGTTCGCTGCCGCACACGGTGTGCTACGCCGTCAAAGCGAATTCGTCGCTCGGCGTGCTGGCGCTGCTGGCAAAGGCCGGGGCGGGCTTCGACATCGTTTCCGGGGGCGAGCTGGCGCGCGTGCTCCGCGCCGGAGGAGATCCCTCACGGGTGGTGTTTTCCGGCGTGGGCAAGACAGCCGCGGAAGTGGAGTACGCGCTCGATCAGGGCATCCACAGCTTCAATTGCGAGTCCGAGCCGGAGTTGGCGCTGATCGACGCCATGGCGGAGCGACGGGGCGTGAGGGCGGGATTTTCAATTCGCGTCAACCCCGATGTGGACGCGGCCACGCACCCCTACATTGCCACCGGCCTCGGCCAGCACAAGTTCGGAATCGCCATTGACGCAGCCCACGCGGTTTACCAGCGAGCGCAAAGCCTCGCTCACCTGTCAGCCGAAGGCGTAAGCTGCCACATCGGCTCGCAGATCCTGGACGCGAGCCCGATTCTGGAAGCGGTGGACAAAGTAGTGGAACTCGCGCGGCAGCTCCAAAAAGAGGGCTGTCCGATTCGCCATCTGGATCTGGGCGGCGGGCTTGGCATCGCCTATCAACCGGGCGAAAAGGCGCCTACGATCGCGGCATTCATTGAAGGCCTGCATGCCAAACTCCGCGGCAGCGGGCTTTCCGTGATGGTCGAACCGGGCCGCTCCATCGTGGGTCCGGCCGGTGTGCTGCTCACTCGCGTGCTCTATCGCAAGCGGAACGGCGCCAAGGAATTCATGGTGGTGGACGCCGCGATGAACGACCTGATCCGGCCGGCGCTGTATCATGCGCACCATGAGATCGTGCCGCTGCGCAAGAACGGGCTGCCGCCGGTGACGGCCGACGTGGTCGGCCCTGTGTGCGAAAGCGGCGATTTCCTGGCGCGCGGCCGCCTGATGGCCGACGCCATGCCGGGCGATTACCTGGCAGTGTGCGATGCAGGCGCCTACGGATTCGTGCTTTCGTCGAACTACAACTCGCGGCCGCGCGTGCCGGAGGTGCTGGTGGACGGCGCGTCCTTTCGCGTGATTCGCGAGCGCGAGACCTATCTCGATTTGATGCGCGGTGAGACAATCTGACTGATGCGGCGCTCTCCGCGCCGGCCGCACAATGAGAAAGAATATGGCCGATATTCAACCTGCCCGCTACACGTGCTATCGCGCCGGTGGGCCCATCTCGATAGATGGCAAGCTGGATAAGCCGCCCTGGCGCCACGCACCCAAGTCTGCTCCGTTCGTAGATATCGTGACCGGCGAGCCGGCCTGGTTTGATACGCGCGTTGCCTTGCTGTGGGATGACGAGTATCTCTATTTCGGATTCTGGATTGAAGAGACCGACGTTTGGGGAACGATGACGAAACGCGATTCTAAAATCTGGGAAGAGAACGATATCGAGGTATTCATCGCGGGCCGCGACGCCTATTACGAGTTCGAAATCAATGCTCTGAACACGGTGTATGAAGCTTTCTGGATCTGGAAGGACATTCACCAGCCGGGTGGCCGGTATTACGGGAGGCCGGAGTTCGATGCCGCCAACCAGCGCCTCATGGTGCTCGACGGGGTGGGCGGCCACGTGCACCCGCGCGGCGAGCGGTGGGGCTTTCTCGACTGGGACTTCCCCGGCCTGAAGACGGCGGTACAGGTGCAGGGCGCGGTCCACAGTCGAAGCAATACGGATCGCGGCTGGACCGTCGAGCTTGCATTTCCCTGGAAGGGTCTCAGCTTGATCGCGGATGGGCGATCGCTGCCGCCCGCCGATGGGGACGTGTGGCGCATCGATTGTTCCCGCTTCGAGAAGATCGGTCGCCGGCGCGAAATCTTGAATCCATGCGCCGGCTGGACCTGGAATCGTCACGGCCACTACGATTCGCACATTCCTGAAGTATTTCCCTATGTGACATTCTCCTCTCAGGCAGTGGGGAAATAACGGCGCAGCGTTCAATAGACAACGGTTAACAGCAGGTTCCTTTCAGCGCCTGAGCCGAAGCGGTGTTACAATTAGAGTGTTTCAGCACTCAATCTCTTTTAGACATGACCAAACATCCGAAGGGCACGGGCGCCCGGATTCTGCTCAGCTCGGTTTTCGGCCCCTACGCGCAGGACGACGCGTATGGCAGCCGCGCGATAAACCCGATGGAGCTATACCACAATCAGGTCACGCGCGAGCAGGGTGTGTTTTCGCTGCGTATGTTCCACCGCTCGTGGGGCATTCTGATGATACAGCGCAACATCTCGGCGCCGACCACGGTGCTCGACTTCCCCACGCATGAGGCCTTCGAAGCGGAGCTGACAGGCCAGAACTACGACATCGTCGGCATTTCGTCCATCATCGTGAACGTGGGCAAGGTGCGCGAAATGTGCCGCATGGTGCGGCGGCTGGCGCCCAAAGCCACGATCGTGGTTGGCGGGCACGTGGCTGCTGTTCCGGAAATCGAGAAGCTGATCGACGCCGACCACATCGTGCGCGGCGACGGCATCTCCTGGATGCGCCGCTTTCTGGGCGAGGATGAAACCACGCCTATCGCACACCCCGAAATCGTTTCCGGATTCGGCGCTCGCACGCTGGGCATCAAGCTGCCACAGACCAAAGGCTCGACCGCGGCCACCATCATTCCATCGGTGGGCTGCCCGATGGGGTGTAACTTCTGCACCACATCCGCGTTTTTCGGCGGCAAGGGAAAGTATCTCAACTTTTACAACACGGGCGCCGAACTGTTCGGCGTGATGGATCACATGGAATCGAAGCTGGGAGCGCGCTCGTTCTTCATGATGGACGAAAACTTCCTGCTCCACAAACGCCGCGCGATGCAGCTGCTCGAACGCATGAAGGCGGCCCGCAAGCCCTGGTCGCTGTACGTCTTCTCATCCGCCAACGCAATCAGCCAGTATTCCATGCGTGAGCTGGTGGAGTTAGGCGTCTCCTGGGTCTGGATGGGCCTGGAATCGCCGCGCTCGGCTTACGACAAGCTCAAAGGCGCCGATACTCTGCGGCTGACGCAAGAGCTGCATGAGAACGGCATCAAGGTGCTGGGTTCCACCATCGTCGGCCTGGAGCACCACACGGCGGAGAACATTCACGAAGAAATCGAGCACGCCGTTGCGCACAACACCGATTTTCACCAGTTCATGCTCTACACGCCGGTGCCTGGCACGCCGCTGTTTTTCGAGATGCAGGAGCAGGGCCGCATGCTGGATGGCGTGGATCTGGCCGATATTCACGGCCAGGGCCAGTTCAACTTCCAGCACGCCGCCATTTCCCGCCAGGATTCCAAGCGGTTCCTGGACTGGGCATTCCGCCGCGATTTCGAGCGCAACGGTCCCAGCATTTACCGCATCTGCCGCACCACGCTGGAGGGCTGGCTGCGCTACAAGAACGACCCGGATCTGCGCGTGAGAGCCCGCTTCGCCCGTGAAGCTCGCTCCCTGCGCGACGGCTATGCAGGCGCCCTGTGGGCCATGGAGCACCATCTGGGTGGAAGCAACGCCGCCGTAGCCGAACAGATTCGCAACCTGCGCCTGGAAGTGGAGCGCGAGTTCGGATTGTTCTCGCGGTTGCTGGGCCGTGCACTGGGACCGGTGATGCTGAGGTCGGCGCGGCGCGAGGAACGCCGCCTGGCCGGCGGCTGGACCTACGAACCGCGCACCATCATCGAGCGCAGAAACTGGACGTGGTCCCCAACCCTATCCGCGCCCGCGCCTTTGCCGGCGCTGCCGGTGATTGAGGAATCGTCGGCGGGTTAGCCAACTAGGGAATCAAGGCCTTCCGGATAGGCTCGAACCATGCGTCTTTGGCCATGTCCCAGACGATGAAGTCGGAGTCGAACTGCCAGTAGGTCCAGGCCCATCCCAGAGACTCCGCCGTTCGCGCCACCCACGAAGTGTAAAGGACACGCGATTCCAGCGGGCCTTTATCATATGCGCCAAACTCGCCCAGCAGGATCGGCCTGTTATGCGCCCTCGACCACTGCTGAACTCCGGCGAAATCGTCCACCACCCTTTGCTTTTCGGCGTCGCTCCCCCACGTCACGCCCGAGAGATGAGCCGTCTCCTTGCTCCAGCTGGCCCCCTGGTGCGTGAACGACATGGGCAGATAGTAGTGCACGGTGACGATCAAGTGGCGATCCTCCTCGGGCAATTCAAGCTTGTCTAGAGCGTGAATGCCGTTCCACATCGCGGGTCCAACGATCACATTACGCACAGGATTGGTCTTGCGGATGACCGCCAGCGCGTCCTTGAGAAGGGCGTTCCATCGCTCGAACGTCAGTGCGCCGTTCGGCTCGTTCAGAATTTCGAAAACCACGCTGGGCGGCGCCAGTTGGTAGGCCTCCGCGACCTGCTGCCAGAAGGCCAGCAGCCTCGTCCGGCACGCGTCGGCGCTCTGCGCGCATCGTTCATAATCGTGCTCATCGAGAATCACGGTGAGATCGTTCGCCACTGCGTTCTTCACCACCCAATCCAGCGTCTTGAGCCAGCCCGTGTCCAGCCGGTTGGCCGCGTCCATATGATCGAAGGCCTGCAGGTTCACGCGCACGGTCTGAAATCCGGCCTGCTGAATCAGCGGAAAATGGCGCTCATGGAAGCGCGCCTTTGTGGCGTCCTTCCATAACGGGTCATAGCCGACGATATTCACGCCGCGCCGCATGGCTGCGACCTGCTCGAAGGGATCGGGCTGTGCAGCCAGGCTGCCCACAACGGGGCCATACGCAACCAGGGCGGCAAGCGCCAGGAATCGCGTTGATGAGGTCATGCCTCCATTAGAACTGAAAGCAGCGGCGAGTGCCGGAGAAAAAGGCCGGGAGGATCTATCCCGCCGGTTTGCGGGACGAGCCTCCCGGCCTGTCGGAGCGGCGGCTGCCGAGTAGCACGACGATGACTGTCCTCTAGCGTGCTTAACGGCTAGTGAGATACCGCCTCGGAACAGGCTGCCTCGATGGCGGCGAACAACGCCGAAGGCTTGATCGGCTTGGTGACGTAGGCGTCCATTCCGGCGTCCATGCACCGTTGCTGGTCGCCCTTCATGGCGTGCGCCGTCATCGCGATAATCGGCAGGTGCCCGCTCGTGCGGGCCTCGCGGGTGCGCAGAGTCCTGGCGGCCTCGAAGCCATCGATCTCCGGCATTTGAACATCCATCAGGACCAAATCGTAGTGGCCGGCTTCCACCAGGTCGAGCGCCTCACGGCCATTTCCGGCCACCGTTACCGTGTGCCCGCGGCGTTCCAGCAGCTTTCGCGCGACGAGTTGATTGACCGTGTTGTCTTCAGCCAGCAGGATCTGCAGTTTTCGAGATGGCGGCCCTTCCTCATCCGGCGGGCCGTCGGCCGCGGGCGCCCCGGCGAGGGTCATGGCCGCCAGCGCCGGCTGCAAGGCGGTCTGCAGTGCGCTTCGCAGTTCGGCGCGGCGCACCGGCTTGGTCAAGCAGGCCGCGATTTTCTCCTGCCGGCATCGGGCCACCTGGCCCTTCTGGCCGGAGGAGGTCAGCATCATGACCACCGGCCGCGCCGGCCCGGGCGCCTCACGCATCCGGCGGGCAAGGTCGAAACCATCCATCTCCGGCATGTGTACATCGGTCAGCACAATGCGAAAGGGCTCGCCTGCAGCCGCGGCTTGCTCGAGTTGCCAGAGCGCCGCGGGTCCATCGGCTGCCAACGTGACCCGCATACCCCATCGCGCCAGGGTTTCCTCCAGAATCCGCCGGTTCGTGGCGTTGTCATCTACCACCAGCACTGGAACGCCGCGCAACGAATCGGCTTCATCCGCTGTCACGAGCTCCCCTGCGGTCGCGGCCTTGACCTGGCTGGTGAAATGGAATGCGCTGCCCCGGCCCGGCTCGCTCTCCACCCAAATACGGCCGCCCATGATGGCCACCAACCGGGAGGATATGGTGAGGCCCAAACCTGTTCCCCCATATTTGCGTGCCATCGAAATGTCTGCCTGGGAGAATGCTTCGAAGATCTGTCGATGTTTGTCCGCCGGAATGCCGATGCCCGTATCGGTGACTACAAAGTGCAGCGTGCAGCCGCCGGGTGCTCCGCTGTCGTTCATGATTTGCAGACACACCTCTCCTCGTTCGGTAAACTTCAGAGCGTTGCCGAGGAGATTCGTCACCACCTGGCGCAGGCGAGTGGCATCGCCGTGGATGAATTCGGGCACGTCCGGTCGTACTTCACAGGTGAGTTCGACGCCTTTTTCCGACGCCCGCAGCCCGAACGCTTTCACCGTCTCCTCCGCCCAGCCCTGCACCGGGAAATCCGTCGCGTCCAACTCCAGCCGTCCGGCTTCGATTTTAGAGAAGTCGAGAATATCGTTGATGATGGTCAGCAGCGCATCAGCCGAACCCCGGGCGATTTGCAGGCATTCGGTCTGTTCCGGGGGAAGCTCTGCTTCCAGCGCCAAGTCGATCATACCCATGACGCCATTCATAGGAGTGCGGATCTCGTGGCTCATGTTAGCCAGAAACTCACTCTTGGCGCGGCTGGCCGCTTCGGCCTTCTCCTTGAGCGCAGCCGTCTCCCGGAGCTGGCCGCGGATGACCCCGGTCTGGCGTTTCACCCGATTCCGCAGCACGGCGACCCACCCCAACACGGCCAAGGTGATCGCCAGTACGAGAGCTAGCACCAGCAGGGCGTGAGTCGCGGTCCACCAGGACGGCCACTGCAGCACCTCTACGTCGCGAGGCGACCGCAGCAGAATGCGGAACGATGCGGGCCGCAGGACGCCTTCCCCCATCGCCATCTGCTGCGCATCAACCTGCACCGAACAAATCCCGGTAATGCGGACCTTGCTTCCTTCGCGCCAGTCGGCCGCCTCATTGCCGGTCAGAGTCTTTGCCAGAATCGCGGCGAACAATGTGTTACCCGACAGGATGGCCAGGGTTGGCTGTGCCGCCGCGCGGTCCTGGCCAATCAGTTGGCCCTCCATCCGGACCAGCGAGGAGTCGTGATCGCCGCGCAGCGCTTCTGCGGAAGTGACGGGTGTGGGAGGAATGGGCTGGCCGGCACTCACTCGCCGAAAAACGGCGTCCGTGACCGTGGGCGTAAATCCGCCGCCAGCCGGAAAGCCCGCCACATCGACAACGTCTCCAACGCTCAGCGGCGAAGCTTGCGCCGTCTGGGCGCACAGCCCCTGCGTTGAGTCCTGGATGCACACAGAGCGGCCCGGCCATTGCAATGTCACCTGCCCGCGGACATGAACCCGGTGGCGAAACGCGATGTCCGGATCAAAGCGCAGCAGGCTGTTGATGGCACGGACCGGCGCGGCGAAAGGATCGCGCGGCGCGGGGTCCTCGATCTGTACCTGCGCCATAGATGGGAAGAAAAGGTGTGCCCCGGCCAACTGGCGGTAGGCGTTGAAGAAAGGTGCAACGGCGGCACGGATCTTCACCTTGGCGTCAATCAGCCGGCTGTAATCCACCCCCGGTTCCCTCGGTGTGGTGGCACTCACCCTGCCGTCGCTCAGGGCCAGGTCCAAGGTGATGTCGTGCGTCGCTTCTTGAACGGAATGCCCGACACCTTCCACCTCTACCCATTGCCCATCCTCCTCGCCCATCAACATTTGCCCGAGGCTCGCAGTAGGGACGTTGGTGGGAAGTTGGCCTTCTCCGATCACGCGGATGTGGGGATGGTCGACAATCGGGGCGAAGTCTCCGGCTCCTGTCACGCCGCTGATCTCGATCAGTGTGCCGGCGTGAATCGGCAGTATGGGTCGCGCGGGCACCGCAACAAAGATGCCGCCGCTCGGATCGAGAACAAACAGCGCCCCGTGCCGCGGATCAATGTTCGGATCGTAATAGCTCACCACCGCATGCAGGAGTACAGGATAGCCGCGCGCTCCCTCCTCTGCGGTCATGTTGTGAGCCACCCGCGCGGAGGTCAACAGTGGACGCCCGGATGGATTGGTCGGGCCTGGCTGGGCGCGGGCCATCGCCAGCACCAGCATGGCGGCTCCGAGAAGCCGTCTTCCGGAGGCCGGTTGCCATCGTGATGCCGCGATCCGAGGGTCGCTGCCTCGGCGGGTCGTCAGTCGATGCACCTCGGAATTCCTATCGGCGGATCTCCGGCATTTCTCCACACTCATACGATCCCTGCTCGCAGGGTATTTCTATTCATTGCAGACCGCTCTAAAGACACGGCGCAAGACTACGCTAGATAGGATCCTATGGGTTGACTAAAGTGTTATCGCGCTTCCCGGGATTAGAAAAGGTGGACGCAACCTGGGCGCGGGTCGCCGCGCGGCTGTCTGATTAGGGCGTTACGAGCGGCTCCCCGTTGCCGCCGCCGGCGTAGACGGACATCGCGCCTCTCATGTCGTCAAAAAGTCCTTGGATTCGGGTCAGCCAGGGGGAAATCAGCCGTGCATCATGAAGATTCGCGGCCATCTCGAGTTCCCGGCAGGCCTCAGCTAACGCATCGGCGCCCATCTGGCTCGCGCTGCCTTTGATCGTGTGAGCTTCGGCGCGGATGCGGGTAAAGTCGGAACCGGCGAGGGCTTGCCGCATGGTGTCGATGCGGGCGCCCGTATCGGTGCTGAAAGCATCGATCAGCTTGATGATCAAGGTGTCATCGTCGGCTGCAGCTTCGAGAAGCAGTTCCGGTGGCGACCAGTCTTGCCGCTGCGACAGTGGCGAAGGAATCATCCGCTAGTCTCCTCGTCTAAGAGTTGCAGGTATGGAACTCTCTCTATCCAGTGTCGGTCCCTCGGACAGTGCTGACAATATTGACCTTAGTAGACTGAATCCCCGCAATCGCGGTGGCGCAGGCGGCCCCAAGGCGGTCGCCGCACGCCTCCGACTACCGAACGTTAATGGTGTTCCCTGCCCGTTGTCAGCATTGACTTGCATCTCTGTGGCGGGCGTAGGCTGAAGAGGAGTTGTGCTGCGCCCCTCTGCCTTGTCAGAATCGGCGCTTCCAGCGCGCATACTGCTACGCCGCGAATGATCATGAACGTGACTGCGTTGGTGTTGAAGACGACGCCTTCCGCTCTGCTGTGCTCTATGATGCGCATGGCGTCGAAACCGGTAAAGGTTCTGCGGGCGGGCTTGACCCTCGCAGCCGCTCTGGCTCTTACGTCCTGCATTGGCCACCGCACCGATGTGCCGTTGGAGCGGATCGGGCAAGTTGCCGCCTTGCCATTTCAGGTCGGGGATCACCGGGTGCCCGTCCACCTGAAGGGCTGGGTCACGCTTTCGGACCCAACCACCAACCTGATGTTCATGGAAGACGGCACCGGCGCTGCCCGCGTAAGTCTCCCCTTTTTGAATATTGACCTGCGCACACGCAACCTGGTGGAAGTCATCGGCGAAGTGAACGAAGGAGGTTCAGCGCCGACGATTGTCGCCAGCGAAGCAGCGCTTCTGCAAGGTGCCCACGAGCCGCAGGCACTCCCCGTCCCGGTTGCGGATCTCACCTCCGGCCGGACCGGCTTTCGGTACATCGCGGTGGATGGCGTTTTCCGGTCCCGGCATCAGGACCGCTCGGGAGGAGCCGTCATCAGAGTGGGCTCGGGCGCAACCGTCTTCGAGGCGTACATCGCGGCCATTGATATGCCCAATCTCGCCGGTAGGGTGGGCGCCCGCATCCGGATCCGCGCCGTAGCCAACCTGAGCCGCGACATCTACGGCCGCACAGCCCGGGTACAAGTGTGGATCCCCCGCAGCACAGACCTCGAGGTCCTCGTGCCGGCTCCTGAAGGCACTCCGCTCCAGACGATTCGCGAGGTGGCCTCCATCCCCACCAATTCGCTGGCGGAGCGCATGCTGCACCTTCATGGCAAGATCCAATCCGACGGCGTGCGGGAAGAATTGCGAATTGAGGATGCCACTGGTTCCATCCGGATCCGCCAGGCTCCCACCGCTGCATTGCCGATCGGCGGTGTGGTCGACGTGAACGGTTTTGCCGAGCTCGAAGGCGGCGAACGCAAGATCACCGACGCCAGGCTGACACAGTCGTCCCACCCGGCCGAGAGCGACAGAACCATCACCTCGGTGGCGCAAGTGCACGCCCTTAGCCCTGAGGAGGCAGCCACGGCGATTCCCGTTCACGTACAGGCCACGGTCACCTACATCAATCCCACCTCCAACACGCTTTTTGTGCAGGACCAGACCGGTCCTACCTATGTGAACGCTCCACGCATCCGCGAGATCGAGGCGCAAGCGGGCGATCTGGTCGATCTCACCGGCGTCTCCGCGCCCGGTCAGTTTGCACCGATTATCTCCAGCGGTTGGGCGCAACGGATCTCCCCGTCTACCATGCCGGCGCCGGCGCCGGTCGCTTTCGATGATCTGTTCTCCGGTCGAATGGACAGCGCCTGGGTGCAGGGTGAAGGCGTCATTCAACGCGTTGAATCCCGGCGCCCCGATTTGGAAGACACCGTGTCGCTGCAGTGGGGCGACCACCAGTACCGGCTGCTCGTCCACAATCCAGAGGCGCGCCCTCTTCCCCCCCCGGATAGCCGCGTTCGGGTGTCGGGCGTTTGCGGATCTGTGTTTAACGCCCGGAGACAGATTGTCGGCATTCAGATCTACGTCCCGTCGCCCGAGTTTGTGCGAATGATCGAGCGCGGCCCGGATCCCGCCACGCTCCGCCCGCACCCGATTGACGAACTCCTGCGCTTTTCGTTTTCCGATCCGCCGGGACATCGAACGCGAATCCGGGGCGTCGTCACCCTGTCGAGCCCCTCCGGCCCGTCGTACGTCGAGGATGCCGGCGCCGGCGTCAAGATCGTCAATCACGCGCGCCTGGATCTCCGGCCCGGTGATATCGTCGACGTCCTCGGTTTCGGGCATTCCGGCTCTTTCAGCCCGGAAATGCAGGACCCGCAGATCTCGCTTGTGCAACGGGGACCCGACCCAACGCCGGCGTCTATCACGGTAGACGAGGCGTTGGAAGGCGGCTACGATTCCAAGCTGGTTGCCATCGATGCCGCCGTCGTAGACCAGCTGAGCGGCTCCGGCCAGAATTCTCTGATGTTGCAGGCAGGCGGCAAACTGTTCAACGCCACCCTGGCGCACGGTAGGACCCCAACCCTGGAGCGGGGCAGCATCGTCCAGGTAACCGGTGTCTGTTCGATCACAGCCGAGGGCAATCTCTCCTATCGAATTCCAAAAGCGTTCAGCCTCGTCCTGCGGAGCGCCAGCGACATCCGCGTGGTCCGGTCCGCCTCCTGGTGGACCCCCGGACACTTGCTGGCGGTGCTCGGCTCCATGGCGGCTCTGTTGTTCGCCGTCCTCTCGTGGGTGGCCGTGCTGCGGCACAGGGTCGTGATGCAGACGGCGGTGATCCGCAAGAAGCTGGAACAGGAGAAACTGCTCAAACGCGCCGCGGAACAGGCCAGCCAGGCCAAAAGCGAGTTTCTCGCCAACATGAGTCATGAGATCCGTACACCGCTGAATGGCATTCTGGGATTCACGGGGCTGATGGCAGAGGGCGGGCTTACCGGCCGCCAGCGCGAGCAGAACGAAGCCGTGCGCGCCTCCGCGGAGAACCTGCTGGTGGTCATCAACGATATTCTGGATTTCTCGCGGGTGGAAGCAGACCGGCTCGAGCTGGAATCGGCCGATTTCTCGCTGCGCAAATCCGTCGAGGACGCGTTGGATTCCGTCCGGTCGCTCGCCGCCGAGAAGGGTCTCGCGACCTCGGTTCATTTCGCGAGCGACGTTCCTGACTGGGTCCGCGGAGACCCGCACCGGCTGCGCCAGGTGCTCCTCAACCTGTTGGGCAACGCCCTGAAATTCACAGCCTCCGGCAACATCGCGGTGCGTGTGTCTCTGGCCCCGCAACAGCAAGCGGCCGCAGGCGGCTCCAATGGCGTTCCGGCGCCGCCGCAGATTCAGTTTGCCGTTTCCGATACCGGTATCGGCGTCCCAGCGCCGCAACAGGAACTGATTTTCCAGCCCTTCCGCCAGGCTGACGGATCCGTCACGCGCCGTTTTGGAGGCACCGGTCTCGGCCTGGCCATTTCTCAAAAGCTGGTGAAGAAGATGGGTGGGCGAATGTTGCTTGAGAGCGCCGAGGGCCAGGGAAGCACGTTCTTCTTCACCGCGCCGTTCCCTGCGGGTGAGGCCCCGGCCGAAGATCAGAAACCTGCGGCCGCCACCACCAGTCAAACGCCTGCGGAGAAGCCGCCGAGCCAGTCCCTTTCCATCCTGGTCGCGGAAGACAACGCGGTAAATCAGCTTCTTGTCCGAACGCTTCTCGAGAAGCGCGGGCACTGCGTGACCGTGGTCGGCAACGGTTCTGCCGCGCTGGCGGCGTGGGGCCAGAATCGGTTCGACTGTATCTTAATGGACATTCAAATGCCCGAGATGGACGGGTACGAAGCCACCCGCCGCATCCGCGCCTACGAGTCTGGTAATGGAACGCACATCCCGATCATCGCGTTGACTGCCTACGCGATGAAGGGTGATCGCGAAAAGTGCCTGGAAGCCGGGTTGGACTCCTATATCTCCAAACCGATTCAAACCGCCGCACTGGATGCAGCTCTCGCCAATCTCACCGCCCGGCCGGACCTTAGCACGGTCGGCCGGACGCAATGAGAATTTAAGAGTCTCTACACCACTTTGTGGTCAAGTCCCCTAGTACGCTATCTGGTACCCTCGCAGTACCACCTCACCCAACGTAAGGATTACAAATCCCCGGAAGCAGTCCTATTCTCTAGTCGTAGCCCAAGTTTAAGGGGCCGAAAACTCATTCCAACCAAGGAATGGGGGGATCAATCGATGCGAGTCCTGGTGGCAGAAGACAACTCGGTTTTTCAGAGCGTGCTGCGGTCAATGCTGACGCAGTGGGGCTATGACGTGATCGTGGCGAGCGATGGCGAAGAAGCGTGGCGCCTGCTGCAAGATGAGGAAGGTCCCCGGCTGGCGATCCTCGACTGGCTGATGCCGGGTTTGGACGGCATCGAAGTGTGCCGGCGCATTCGCTCCCGCAATGATTTCGACTACACCTACATTCTGATCCTTACCGCCAAGACCGCGAGCGAAGATCTGCTCACCGCCATGGAAGCCGGCGCCGACGACTACGTCACCAAGCCGTTCAAGTCTCCCGAACTCAAGGCTCGTCTGCGAGTAGGATGCCGCATTCTGGAGTTGCAGGATCGACTCCGGTTTCCGCGGAGACCCGTGGCGATCGCTCCTCGGCTCAACGTCGCGAAAGTGCACTAGAGCGAAGACCCATTTGGGATTCAAGCCGGCCCTTCCTCCCGCCCGAAGTGGCACGGCGCACCTGTGGTACACCCTGCCGGGACGGTACAAGAATTCAACCAACCATCCCGCGACCGGCCTGTCGAAGCCGTTCGCGTTCCTCCGGAGTGCCTGTCCGGAAACGGCTTCTAAGTTAACACCTGCACCTGGCCGGCCCGCTAAGACACAGAAAACACAGCCGAATACAGGGCTAGCTGTTCCCACCGATAGTGGTGTTTGGTTAACAACCGCCAGTATGGTAAGCCAATGAATTCAGGAGGAAAATTGACGATGAAAGGGGTACGTACGATTCCGATCCGCAAGATGTAGTAGGGGATGGCAATGAACTCTCCACCAACCGCCGGCAGTCCACCGCCCAAACAACCACCGACGTGCCATGCGAAGTGGACACCTCCGCCATGGCTGCTGGAGGTCGCACCCGACGACGACAGCGTGATCGCCGAACTGATTGACGTTTTCAAATCAGCCACCGAGATCAGCCTCCAGCAAATGCGGTCTGCCCTCGCCGCAGTGGATGTTCCAAAGCTGCGAACAGAAGCCCACCGCACCAAGGGCAGCGCCCGGCAGGTCGGCGCGGACGCTCTGGCGGACGTTTGTCAGGCGCTGGAGCTGGCATCCAATCTCACACCGGTGTCACGCCTGGCTGAGCTGGTGGACCGTGGCGAAGAACTGCTGGCCGAAACCGGCAGTGCCATGACCTCGTATTCCGCCAGCCATAGGCTTGCGGGCGACCTGGCGCCCCATTAGAGCATGTCGATGTGCTTCCCTGGCGCGTCAGGCAGCGTGGATCAGTTTTGATACGACATGCTTGCAGAAATAACAATCGCGCGTGGGCTGCCGGTGACCGTCTCCCTTCTGTTTGCCGGCTGGCTCTGGCTCACTCTCCGGTCGCGCCGCACCGCGAATCGTGAACGGTTTTCGACGCCCCTGGCAGGCGCCGCCCGCCGCACCACATATCAGAACCGATCCGTGAAGCTCGCTGCGGCGACCGCGTTGTTCGTGGCAGGCTGCGCGTCCTGCGTCTGCCTCGCCCAGGCGCATGGGGCACTGCCGGAACTCACCCGCGCGGCCCAGGTCCGCAGCCTCACTTACAAGGAGGCACAACGCCAGTATCCGATCCGTTTGCGGGGTGTGCTGACCTATTACATGCCGCAGTCGCGTCTAGCGTTCTTTCAAGACTCGACAGCGGGCGTTTACGTCAACATTCTCGGAACGCCTCCCCTGGCGCACACCGGAGATCTGGTTGAGGTCCGCGGCGTGTCCGGCGAGGGCTTTTTTGCGCCCGAGGTCGAAAACCCCGAGATCACCGTCCTGGGCAAAGGCTCGCTGCCGGCGGCGGTTCGCTTCCCATTGGATGACCTATTGAGCGGTGAGCAGGACAGCCAGTTTGTGGAGGTGCCCGGCATCGTGCGTTCGGCCCGACTGGAAAGGATGCTGCTGGCCCACAGGCAGCAAGGGCCCGAGGCGCTGGCGCTGGTCATCGCCAGCGGCAGAAACAAGTTCAAATCGTGGATCACCAACTTCGACCGGTCTGTCGACTACTCGTCCTTGATTGATGCACGCGTCGCGGTCCGCGGCGCCTGTGGATCCCTGTTCAACGACAGGCGGCAATTGGTGGGAATCCAGCTTTTCGTTCCTGGCCGGGATCAAGTGCGCATCATCGATGCGGCGCATCCTGACCCGTACGCGCTCCCGGTTCTCCCAACCAGCAATCTGATGCAATTCACGCCGGAGATGATTTCAGGCCATCGCATCCGCGTGGAGGGGGTCGTGACTCTCTGCAAACCGGGCCGGTATCTTTACATCCAGGATGCGTCTGGCGGGGTCCGGGTAATGGGCGCGCTCACCCAAGCGGTGCGGATTGGCGACCGTGTCGATGCGATCGGCTTCCCGGCCGCCGGGCAGTACGCGCCAGTCCTGGAAGATGGCGGTTTCCGGCGATTGGGCTCCGCCGCGGCGCCGGCGCCGGTGGATCTGACGCACGCCGCCAGCCTGACCGGCGACTACGACGCCGAACTCGTCCAGATCGAGGGCGCACTCTTAGGCCAGTCGATGCAGGGTGACGATCTGGTGCTGGCCATGGAAAATAACGGCGCAACCTTTAGCGCCCTCTTGAGCAACACTCGATCCAGCGCCTGGGTGCGGTCGATTCCCATCGGCAGCCGTCTCCAAATCACCGGCGTGTGGTCGGTCGAAACCGACGAGTCGCGCCAGCCCACGTCCGTCCGGGTGCTGCTCCGCTCGCCGAGCGACGTTGTCATAAGTGAGTTGCCGTCGTGGTGGACTGCTGCACGGGTCCTGATGCTGTTGGGCGCCCTCGCGGCAGTGATCACCCTGAACGTAGTGTGGGTCATCGTCTTGCGCCGCCGCGTGCGCGAGCAGACCGCCGAATTGCGGTCGCAAGCCGCTGAGTTATCCCGCGCCAACATGGAACTGGGACAGTTCGCCTATGTAGCCAACAAGGCCACCCGAGCCAAGAGCGAGTTTCTGGCCAACATGAGCCATGAGATCCGCACTCCCATGAACGGCGTGATCGGGATGACGGGGCTGTTGCTCGATACGGAGCTGTCGGCCGAGCAGCGCGACTACGCCGAAACCGTGCGGCGGTCGGGCGAAAGCCTGCTCAGCGTGATCAACGACATTCTCGACTTCTCTAAAATCGAAGCAGGGCGCGTGGCCATCGAGTCGTTCCCCTTCGACCTGCGGCTGGTGATCGAGGAAGTCAACGAACTGCTGGCGCCGAAGATCGGGGATCGCAAGCTCGACCTGGTAACGGAGTATCCGCCGGACGTGCCGCGGCATTTCATCGGAGACGGAGGGCGAATCCGCCAGGTGGTGACGAACCTGGTGGGCAATGCGGTGAAGTTCACGCAAACCGGCCACGTACTGGTTACCGTCAAGTGCGCGTCACAGGACGGGGAGAAAGCGCAAATCCGGGTTTCGGTGGAGGACACGGGTCCTGGAATTCCGGCGGACAAGTTGCAGGAGCTGTTCAAAGAGTTCAGCCAGGTGGATGGCTCGATCACGCGCAAGTTCGGCGGGACAGGGCTCGGGCTGGCGATCTCCAAACAGCTGATGAAACTGATGGACGGCGAAGTGGGTGTCGACAGCCAGGTGGGTCAAGGCTCGACCTTCTGGTTTACGCTGCCTCTCCAGCTCGATGCGCAGTCGCACACCGAGCCGGTGCCGGTGGCCGAGTTGCGCGGCCTGCGCGTGCTGATCGTCGACGACAACGACGTCAACCGCCGCATGCTCCACGAGCAGATCACCAGTTGGGAAATGCGCAATGGTAGTCACGCGGAGGCGACTCAGGTGATCCAGGCGCTGCGCGAGGCGAGGGAAGCCGGCGATCCGTATCAGGTGGCGCTGCTGGATTACCAGATGCCCGAGATGGACGGGGCTACCCTGGCCGCGGCAATCAAGGCCGACCCGCTCTTGAAGGACATGGTCATCATCATGCTGACCTCGGTGAGCCACTGGGGTGAGCTGCGGCAACTGCAAGGCGCCGCCATCGACGCCTGCCTGGTGAAGCCGGTGCGCCAATCGCAGTTGTTGAACACGCTCGCCACGGCCTGGGCGAAGAAGCGCCAGAACGGGTTCGCCACGCGGGCCAACGCCTTGCACGAAATCGCCGTCCTGAAATCGAAACTGGCGGGCCGGTTCGCCGGTTCACCGGTGCGCGTGCTGGTGGCCGAAGACAATGTCGTGAACCAGAAGGTCGCCGTGCGCATGCTGGAGCGTGTGGGCCTCCGCCCGGACGTCGCCGCCAACGGCCGCGAGGCGGTCGAGATGTGCGCCATGCTGCCCTACGACTTGATTTTTATGGATTGCCAGATGCCGGGGATGGACGGCTACACGGCGACCGTCGAGATTCGCAAACAACTCGGGCCGGGGCCGCGGGTGGCGATCATCGCTATGACGGCGGAGGCCATGGAGGGCGCCCGCGAGCGCTGCCTGGAGGCCGGGATGGACGACTACATCACCAAACCGGTACGGCTTGACGAACTGATCGAAGCGCTGAAGAAGTGGGTGCCGGTGGAGACCCTCGCCGGGTCGTCGAGCCAGTAATTGCAGGGCATCGCCAACAGCGTGGGTCCGGAACTGGAAGTATCTGGCTGTATATGAAGAACCGACCGCCGGGTCTGGCTAATACGTCAACGTCGCGATCGGGCCTCAGCCCGAACACGGCGGTCTCCCGGAAGTTTCCGGGAATTCGTCGCGCACGGGTAGACGTGCGTTGCGGGAGTACGTGATGTTTCTTCGCCGTAGTCTCGGTGCATGCGCTGCGCTGATGCTGGCGCTGCATGGGGCTGGCCTTGCCCAGCAGTACAGCTTCCGCCACTACGGGGCCGGCGACGGCCTCCAGAATCTGTCGATTCTAACTCTGGCGCAGGATGGAGCCGGTTACATCTGGGCCGGGGCAGAAGGCGGACTATTCCGGTATGACGGATCTCGCTTCCGGCTGATGGCAGCGGCCGAAGGGCTACCGTGCGTCTCGGAGGTCCATACTATTCATGTGGCAGCGGACGGCGCGCTCTGGGCCAACACCTGCGCTCAGGTGTTCCGCTTCGACGGCCAACGCTTCCAGCAAGTCGCCGGCCTTGGCGGCACGTTGTCCTCCGCGCAGGCGATGGCGGACGGCGCACGCGGTCGCGTGGTGGTGGCGACCTATTCCGGCCTGTACGATGCCGCGCCCAATGGCGACGGGTCATTCTCCGCGCGCCTCCATCCACTCCCTCTGGGGCTCAGCAACGCGTCCATGCGGGGCGTTGCGAGCAGCGGCTCACAACTCTGGTTCGGCTGCGGGCGGCGGCTTTGCGTCGAAGATGCCGGCCGCGTCACCCAGTACGGCCCCGCTGAAGGCTTGCCGGAGGACGCCTGGGACGCCATCGGCATCGCCAAGGACGGCTCGGTATGGACACGCAGCCCCAGCAAGCTGTACCGGAGGCCGCCTGCCGAGTCGCGGTTCGTGCGGGAGAAGCCGGAAATCGCCTCCAGCATCTACTGGGGCGCCTTGACGCTCGGACACGATGGGTCCCTGATGATTCCGACGGACAAGGGATTGGAGATCTTCGGCAAGGGCAATTGGAGCGTGGTGGACGATCAAAGTGGCCTGCGCACTGCGATGGTCAGCGCGGTGATGGAGGATCGCGAAGGGTCGCTATGGATCGCGCTGGTCGGTTCCGGTGTGGCCCGGTGGCTGGGTCACGGCGAGTGGGAAGCCTGGACGCGCGCGCAAGGCCTGCCATCCAATCTGGTCTGGAGCATCCACCGCGACCGAAGGGGCGCGCTTTGGGTGGGAACCTCGCTCGGTGTGACACGCCTGGACGGTCATCAGCCCCCACGGACCTGGACCAGGAAGGACGGCTTGGGAGGCGACAACGTTCGATGGCTGGGCGAGACTTCCGACGGAGCGGTCTGGGCGGTCATGAAGCCGGGCGGCGTGGCTCGCATCGACCCGGTGTCCGGCAAGATCCGTCTGATCGGCCAGCTGGGCGGGCTATGCGGGACTTCGCATCGCGGTTTTGTCGACCACCTCGACCGGCTGTGGGTCGCCACGTCCTGCGGCGTCTTTCGCAACGACCGGCCGTCGGTCTCGGATCGCTTCTACCGCATCGACCAACCCGCACTTATGGAGCACGGGGCGTGGGCCTTCGCCGAGGACCGGCGGGGAACCATGTGGATCACGAATCCCGACGGGTTGTGGAGACTCAACGATGCCGGGTGGCGCCAGTTCGGGAAGGCCGACGGCCTGCTCAGCGACAGCCCCTACATTCCCGTGGTCACCGCGGACGGCGCCGTCTGGCTGCACCACCGCCTGGATGCCGGCATTGAAAAGGTCGAGTTCTCGGGAGACCGGATTGCCCGTTCGACGCCGGTCCTGCGCGCCGACAACCTATCGGTCCAGGTTACGGCCTTTCACGGCTTCGACTCGTTGGGCCACCTTTGGCGCGGCAGCGATAACGGTGTTTTTGTCCTGGTCGACGGGTCCTGGAGACACCTGGGCACGGAAGACGGTCTGATCTGGAACGACACCGACGGGGAAGCCTTCTGGGCGGACCCGGACGGGAGCGTATGGATCGGCACCAGCGGCGGGTTGGCGCACTACCAGCCGCCCCGCCCCGGCCTGCGCGAACTGCCCGTTGCCGAACCCATCATCACCTCGCTGGAGATCGGACAGAAGGCGCGCGTTGTTCGGGCCCAGTTCTCCTCGCTCAGTTACAAAAGCGAACAACTGGTGCGCTTTTCGTACCGGCTTGACGAGGCGCCCTGGACGGAGACCACGGAGCGCAGCATCTCAGTCGCCGGACTTGCCCCGGGGCGGCATTCCCTGGAGATACGGTCGCGCGTTCGTGACGGCCCACTTTCCGCGGCAGTCGCAGTAGCCGACTTCCAGATTGAGCCGGAATGGTGGGAAACCTGGTGGCTGCGGTCAGTCGCTTTGCTGCTGATCGGCTCCGCCCTATGGGGATTCATTCTTTGGAGGAGCGCGCTGCTGCGGCATCGCAACCGCCAACTGGAACGCGCCGTGCGCGAGCGGACCGCCGAACTGGAAGCGGAACGTACCAAGGTTTTGGAAGAGAAACGGCGCGCGGATGAGGCCAGCGAAGCAAAGGGGCGTTTCCTGGCAAACATGAGCCACGAGATCCGCACGCCCATGAACGGCGTGATCGGGATGACCGGGCTGTTGTTGGACACGGATCTGTCGCCGGAGCAGCGCGATTACGCGGAAACCGTGCGGCGGTCGGGCGAGGGCCTGTTGACCGTCATCAACGACATTCTTGATTTCTCGAAAATCGAAGCCGGCAAGATGACGATCGAATCCTCTCCGTTCGACCTTCGGCTGGTGATCGAAGAAGTCAATGAAATGCTGGCGCCGCGGATTGAAGACCGAAAACTCGACCTGGTGCTGGAGTATCCGTCCGATGTGCCGCGTAGTTTCATCGGCGACGCGGGCCGCATTCGACAAGTCATGACGAACCTGGTCGGCAATGCAATGAAATTCACCCAGGCTGGCTACGTGCTGATTACCGTCAGCGCTGAGTCCCAGGACGGAGAGAAGGCGCACATCCGCGTGGCGGTCGAGGATACCGGTGGAGGAATCCCGCCCGATAAGTTGGGCGGACTGTTCGCGGAATTCAACCAGGTGGACGATTCGGTCACGCGCAAGTTCGGCGGTACCGGATTGGGGCTGGTGATCTCCAAGCAACTAGTGAAGCTGATGGGCGGCGAGGTCGGCGTCGACAGCCAGTTGGGCCAAGGCTCGACTTTCTGGTTTACGCTGCCTCTCCAGCTCGATGCGCAGCCGCACGCCGAGCCTGTGCCGGTAGCCGACCTGCGCGGTTTGCGCGTGCTGATCGTCGACGACAACGACGTCAATCGCAGGGTGCTGCGCGAGCAGATCACCAGCTGGGAAATGCGCAACGACACCTGTGAGAGTGGAACGGCGGCTTTGCAGGCTCTCCACGAGGCGAACGCAGCGGGCGATCCGCACCAGGTGGCACTGCTGGATTACCAGATGCCCGAGATGGACGGGGCCACCCTGGCCGCGGCAATCAAGGCCGACCCGCTGTTGAAGGACATGGTGGTGATCATGCTCACCTCAGCGCGCCACATTCAAACGGCCGGCATCGATGCCTGCCTGATGAAGCCGGTGCGCGAATCGCAGCTGCGGAACACACTCGCTACGACCTGGGCGAAGAAGCGCCTGAACGGGTTCGCCACGCGTGCCAACGCCTTGCACGAAATCGCCATCCTGAAATCGAAACTGGCGGGCCGGTTCGCCGGTTCGCCGGTGCGCGTGCTGGTGGCTGAAGACAACGTCGTCAACCAGAAGGTCGCCGTGCGCATGCTGGAGCGTGTGGGCTTCCGCCCGGACGTCGCCGTCAATGGCCGCGATGCGGTCGAGATGTGCGCCATGGTGCCCTACGACCTGATCTTTATGGATTGCCAGATGCCGGAGATGGACGGCTACACGGCGACCGTCGAGATTCGCAAACAGCTGAGACCGGGCGCGCGGGTTTCGATCATCGCCATGACGGCGGAGGCCATGGAGGGCGTCCGCGAGCGCTGCCTGGAGGCCGGGATGGACGACTACATTACGAAACCGGTGCGGCTCCACGAAATGGTCGAAACGCTGAAAAAGTGGGTACGGGTGGAGGCGCCTTCGGAGGTCCAGGTAGGGCCGTCGGGTCCTTAGTCACTCGCTTCGCGGATCGCGGTCCGCCGCGAACCGCTCGCTAGGCCAACAGCAGCCTCTTCAACCTGGCCACCAGCTCCATCGGGCTGAAGGGCTTCACGATGTAATCGTCTGCGCCCAGCGAGAACCCACGCAATACGTCCTGTTCCTGCTGCCGCGCCGTCAACAGAATCACACGCACTGGAATATTCTCGGCGCGGATGGTGGCAAGCACTTCGAAGCCATCCATTCCCGGCATGTTGACGTCCAACACTGCGGCATGCGGGCGGTGCGTCCTGATCTCTTCCAGCGCCTCGGGCCCGTTCGCCGCGACTCGGCACTGCATACCGCGGTTCAGGAGCGTGGAGCGCACCAGCGTTCGCAGCGTGATATCGTCATCCGCCACGAGAACTTCGGCTGGTCCCGTGACGGTGCGGCGCTGCGGCTCGGCCGGCGCTTGGCTGGCCGCCGGTTCCGCCGCGGCCATCCGGGAGAGCGCGAAGCTCAGCCGCATCAGCGCCTCTTCCGGCTGCCAGCCGTCGATCAGGAATTCGCGCGCCCGGGCCTGCACGTCCGAATGGAGGGCGAACAGCCTTTCCCGAGCGCCGATGAATACCAACGGCAACCGTGGCGGCGGCACGAATTCGGGCGCCAGCCATTTCGCCTCCATCGTCTCGGGCCGAACGTGGATCAACGCCACGCTGCATTCGCGGACGGCTTCGGAATGGGGCGGGTCGTCCGCCTCGAACAGCCTGGGTTTCGCCCCGATGTGTTCCAGAGCGGCACACATCCGCTCCGCCTCCACGTCGCCCAGCCCCACCAGGGCTACCCGCTTGCCGTTGAGCGCATGAGCGATGGAGTCCGGAATCTGCAGTTCCGCCGCAGCCGCCGCCGGTTCGGCGAACGCGTGCGCCAGGTTCGTCATCGCCACGCGCATCCGCGCGCCGGTCCACGGCTGCGTTTGAAGAACGACTTCCACCTCGCGCGCCCGGTCCGAGATTTTCGGAAATCCCAGCAGCCCGCCCGTTCCCGCCCACCAGTGGCTCAGCAGCGTGGTCCGTTTCTTATCGAAACCCTCGTCGAGCGCCGCCAGCAACTGCCGGCTCTGCACCACTCCGTCGGCCAGGAACGTGCGGCGCAAGTCTTCCAGCTCCGATTCGGGGATTGCCAGCGTGATCGGCTGCGCCGCCTCTCCCCGCCTGGCGGTAAGCGTCTCGCCAGCTTCCGGAGATGAGCTCACGTCGCCGCCGAAATCCAGGAATTGGCGAACCTCCTCCAGCGTCTGCTTGTCGAACGGTTTCAGCAGGTAGCCGTCACAGCCTGCGCTGCGCGCCCGCTCCTCGTCGCCCTCCATGTTGCAGGCGGTAAGTGCCACCACCGTCACATCGTGCAGCCGTTTGTCCTGCCTGATTTGCCGGGTCAGCTCCAGCCCGTTCATGCCCGGCAAGATGAGGTCCACCAGGATCAGGTCCGGCTTCAGCGAACGGAGAGTGCTCAACGCCTGTTCCGCCGTTGATGCCAGCTGCACCTTGTAACCGTCCGCCCGCAACGCCGAAGCCGTAAGCTTCAGGCTGACGGGGGAATCCTCGACGATTAGGATTGTCTCACCTGCCATACGAACAGCGAGGTTTCAGGCTCGCACCCAGCGAAATTATAGCACCTATGCGAAATCGGCACTCGCCGGCCCGGCCATCCGCTCAAAGCCTTGACCGCGGTTTTCATTTGACCATAAGTTGTTTGAAATCATAGAGAAACCGCCGGGGCGCAACCGCGAGCCGCGAAACCAACGGCTGGCCTCCAAAGTAAGTGATCTTGCGCTGCGCGAGCTGGCGAGTTACCGGGGAATCGGCTCCGGCACCGCTGCGCCGTCAGCCCGCGGGTCCGATGCCGCGTAATTGGTGTTCGTCTTGGCGTCGTGCAGGATTGCCTGTCCGCGCCCCATCTCCTGCGTGTATTCTCTGCGGATCGCGATCTGATGGCCGCGCTCCGACAGTTCCTGCAGAGTGGCTGCCGGCACGCGCGACTCGATGGACACATCGCATCCATTGGCGGTTCTTTTGGTAAAACGCGGCGCTTCCATAGCGGCCTGAATATTCATGCCGTAATCCACAATGTTCGACACGAACTGAGCGTGCGCCAAGGGTTGATTCGCACCGCCCATAATACCGAACGCGATGCGCGATTCGCCCCGTTCCATGAATGCCGGAATGATGGTGTGAAAGGGCCGCTTGCCGCCGGCGAGCACGTTCGGTGACCCGGCATCGAGGGTGAATCCTGCTCCCCGATCCTGCAGTTCAAACCCCATCCCTTCGACCGTTACGCCCGAACCGAACCCTTGCGACACGCTCTGTATCCAGCTGGCCATATTGCCTTCGCGATCGACGACCGTCAAATAAGTCGTGTCGCCCGGCTTAATATTGCCCGCGGCGACCGAGCAGTTCGCGCGGCCCGGGTCGATGAGCGCAGCCCGCTCGAGAGCCCATTCTTTCGAAAGCAGCTTGCCGACCGGAACGTCATAGGAGTGCGGGTCCGCATCGTATCGCCGCAAGTCGGAATAGGCCAGCTTCATCGCCTCGATCCGCTGGTGCATCTCGGGACCGCTGAACGGCCCGGCGGAGGCCGGCTCCGACGTGCCCATAATATTCAGCATCTCCAGTGCTGCCATCCCCTGCCCGTTGGGTGGCAGTTCGAAAACGCGGGCGCCCCGGTAGTCCGTGGAAATCGGGCTGACCCACTCCGGCCAAAAGGATGCCAGGTCTTCGGCTGTCATGGTTCCACCGAGGTGTTGCGATGTGACGAGGCTCGCCTCGGCGATTGCACCCTTGTAAAACGCGGCGCTGCCTTGCTCTGCGATCAGCCGGTAGGCGCGGCCCAGATCCGGATTCCGGAAGATATCCCCGACCTTCGGCACCTTTCCGTTGGGCAGGAAAACACGGATTGACTCGACATTCGTCCAGAGCTTGTTCCGACTCTCTGCCCCGGCCCATGCTTGCTGAATCACCTCCGTGACCGGAAAACCCTTCTCGGCGTACGCGATTGCTTCGGCGAAAAGGTCCTTCCACGGTAATCTGCCGAACCGCTTGTGCATGCGCGCCCATCCCTCCACCGCGCCCGGCACCGTGACGCTTTGAATCCCCGTGTCCGGCATTTGCTTGAAGCCCCTGGTGGCGAGGAACGCCGGTGTCAGGCTGCGGGGAGCGGGCCCGGAGGCGTTCAGGCCCACATACTGGCGGGTTTGGGCGTCCCAATAGAGGACGAACAGATCCCCGCCCGGCCCATCCATCATCGGCTCGACGACTCCGAGCACGGCATTGGCGGCGATCGCGGCGTCCACCGCGCTTCCCCCGCGCGCCAGAATCCCGGCCGCGGTCTGCGATGCCAGAATCTGGCTGGTGGCGGCTATCCCGTATTGCGAGATCACCATAGACCGCCCGTAGGAGCGGCCCATTCCAGAAAAATCGGATTGCCCGGATAAACCGGCACACGATAGAACCAGGGCGAGAAATGCGAATCCAGTTTTCATGTGTCGGAGCCGATGGCAGCGCATCGCCGTCGAGAGACCGTTCCGGCGCGGACCGTCCGCCGCCGCTCCTGCGCCGCGAACATTCCGCTACGCGAGCGCCAGATTCAGATTCCCAATCGCCTCGTCGATCTCTGCCGTATTCTTGTAACCGACCGTCACACAATCGACGCCCGCGCGCTGGAAAGCGTACTTCATCGCTGCCTGGCGATCCTCGCGCCTGGTGAATGTACCCTCTCCCACCAGCTTCATGCTGATCACGCCCATTCCCTCGCTGCGGACCTGCTTCACGTGGGCGACTACCTCGTCCACGTTTCCCGGCCCACCCGTGGCGTAATCCTCCGCGTCCATGCTCTTGCCGGTGTGATTCATCCGGATCATCGCCAGCGTGAGCCACTTGTTGCCTGGAACGCGGCGCAAGGCCGGGAGACCATGCACCGAAGCGCCGTGCGCCACCACAGCGTGTTTCGACTCGGCTTCCAGAATGCCATCCTGCCATCGGACAGTGTCGGTGGGCCACGTCGCTGTGTGCTGCCAGTGAAGCAGCATGACGTCGAAGTAGTCGGTATTGGCGAGCTTGCGTAACTCGTCGATCTTATCCTGCGGGTTCACTCCTTCCCGCGTCGTGACCTTCGACATCAGCCGGTAGCTGTCGCGCGGGATGCCCTTGAGCGCCACGCCCAGCATCCGGTGCATGTCGCCGTACGACTCAGCCGTCTCGAAGAAGCGAACCCCGCTGTCGTACGCGTGGCGCACCAGCCGCGTAAACTCGTCCTGCCCGAGTTCGCGCTGGATTCTGCCGCTGATGCTGCCGGTGCCAAACGCCAGCCTCGTCACCTTTACGCCGGAACGCCCGAGCGTTACCCAGTCGGTCGCGGTGCCGCGGGCCGCCCTTAATGGCACCCTTCCGGCAGCGGCGAGCATGCTCGCGGCGAGTCCGGTCTTGAGAAAATTACGTCTGGAGCAATGGGCCATTTGTCCCTCCAATTGGTCGCATCTTACCACGCACCGTTGGCCGATTGCCTGCCCGCCGGTGCGGGAAGACGGGTCGGGATGCGGATCGGCTCCACCCCAGCCTTCACGATCAGCCGCCGGCTCGGCGCTCAGATGTGTTTGGCAACCCAATCCACATGGCGGCGCATGATATCCAGCACGAACTTGGGCTCTTCCGGGCCATGCTTAGTCCTCGGGTAGACTACCATCACGGTCTCGACTCCCCGCCGCTTCAGCGCATTGTACATTTCATAGCCCTGTCCGGTAGGAACGCGTGGATCAATCTCGCCATGGAGGATCAAGGTCGGCGTCGTCACGTTCTTTACGTAGAAGAGCGGAGACATCTTCACGTACCGGTCCGCCTGCTCCACCGGTGGTCCCGAGAAGTAGTCGTCGAGCGTCGAAGGAATATCGTTCGTCCCCCACATGCTGATCAGGTTGCTGAGGCCGGCGCCTGTCGCCGCCGCTTTGAATCGTGTGGTTTGCCCAATCACCCAATTGGTCATGTAGCCGCCATAACTCCAGCCCATCACCACCAGACGATTTGGATCGGCGATTCCCATCTCGATCACGTGATCGACGCCCGACATCAGATCCTTGTAGTCGCCGCCGCCCCAGTCATTTAAGTTGGCCGCCCGAAACTTCAGGCCATAGCCGATCGATCCCCTGGGATTGACCCGCAGCACGGCCCATCCTTGCGCAGCGAAGCTGGCGACCGGGTACAGCCCGGCCGCTCCAATAAATGTCTCCGTAAAATCGCCCGACGGACCGCCGTGAATATTCAGAATGAGTGGAATCTTCTTCCCCTTCTCATACTCTGGCGGCAGCGTCAGCAACCCTTCCAGGTCTTCGCCTGCGTTCTTCCAGTGGATCACCTGTGTTTCGCCCAGCGGCAGCTTCGGCAGGTTGGTGTTGGCGGCGCTCACCTGGGCCGGCTGCATCGAATGAAGATCCATGGTGTAAGCTTCCACTGGTTCCGACGCGGACTGCAGGACGAGCCCGGCGTGGGTGCCGCGCGCATTCAACCGCAAACCGCCGCCGAGAGTGCCCTTCGGAATGAAGGCGGCTCGCGGAGGACCATCCACCGGCATCGCATACAGCACGGCGCGCGTACCCTTGAACTCGTTGAAATAGATTTGCCGCGAATCTGCGGCCCAGCCGTTCAAATTCGGCTGTGCATCGAAAGTTTCGGGCAGTTCCCGCTCCCGGGCGTCGCTCCGATCGTGGAGGACGATGCGGCCGGGCTGGAAGGGCGTCAGGGGGGTGCGGACAAAGGCGAGATAGCGGCCATCTGGAGAGTAGAACGGCTGGACTTCCGTAGCCGGCGTGGCAGCGATGGCGCGCACCGTTCCGCTTTCCACTTCCACCTCCGAAATGTCGCTCCTCCGCCCCACATCGGCATCCGGAGCCGGCCTTGTTTCAAACGCGATCGTGCGCGAGTCGGGCGACCACGTGAACGCGCCCACCGTGAAAGGTCCGCTGACGAGTTTCTTCACCGGCCGTTTGCCGGCGCTATCCTCCTTCGCTGCCACCAGGTACAGAGACTGATCCGCCGGATCGTCGTCGACGACGCGAAAGTCGGTCTTGAGCCGTTTGGCGGCCTCCACTTCAGGACGCTCCGGCGCCGCCGTAAACGCGATCCACTTGCCGTTCGGGGACAAATGATAGACGCCCAGGCCGTCTTTCAGGTCCGTGAGCATTTCGGCTTCACCGCCGTCCACCGCAATTCGGGAAACGTTGCCCTTCCCGCTCCGGTCCGACGTGAAATAAATTAAGGCGCCGTCCGGCGAGAATTCCGGTGCCTTGGCGCTTTTCTCCCCACGGGTCAACTGCAGGCGATGCGATCCGTCGCTGTGGGCGCAGAAGATTTGTGTATTGATTTCGCTCTTTTCGGTGGTCATCACGGCGGTGGACTCGGTCCAAACCACGGCGCTGCCGTCGGGCGATGGCAGCACGTCGGCCACGTTGTGCACCTTCATCGAGACTTCAGGCGTCCATTGCCGGGGCGCATCCGCCGCCCACGCGGCGCCGAGCAGGGTAATCAGAACAATCGTGTGGAGTCTCATCATTTACCTCGCGTACTTGTCGACCCAGTCCATGTTTCTTTGCGCGATATCGAGAATGAATTTCGGCTCGCGAGGTCCATGCGGTGTGCGCGGATACACCACCATCTTGGTGGTCACTCCGAGTTCCTTCAGGGCGTGATAAAACTCGTAACCCTGGCTGGTCGGGACGCGAACGTCGGCTTCGCCGTGCAGGATGAGGGTCGGCGTCCTGACGTTCTTGACGAACGTGATCGGGGAATGATCGGTGAAGCTCTTGAACTGGTCCCAGGGTTCGCCGTCGAAGTAATCCGGCAGAAATCCCGGAATGTCGGATGTGCCGGTAAAGCTCCACAAGTTGGTGACACCCGCCCCGACCACGGCGGCCTTGAAACGGTTGGTATGCGTCACCACCCAGCTGGTCATGAAGCCGCCATAACTCCACCCCATTACGGCGAGATGGTCCGGGTCGGCGATCCCCATCGAAATCACCTGATCGACGCCGGCCATGTCGTCTTCGAAGTCCTTGCCGCCCCAATCGGCCACGTTCGCGTAGCGAAACTGCTTTCCATAGCCGCTCGACCCGCGAGGATTGGGCCGCAGCACGGCGTATCCGCGAGACGCAAATGCCGCGATCGGGTAGACAGCGAAGCGGCCGATAAAGGCTTCCGCGAAAACGCCCGCCGGACCGCCATGAATATTCAGGATCAGCGGATACTTCTTGCCCGGATCGTATCCCACCGGCAGCGTGAGCAGACCTTCCACCTCGAGCCCGTCTTTGGACTTCCAATGGATGACCTTCGTTTCGCCCAGGGCGGGCGCGGCCAGATCGTCATTGGCGCGGCTCACGCGCACCGGTTGGCCGCCCGGCAACGCCAGAAAATAGGCCTCCGGCGCCTCGCTGCAGCTCTCGCGGCTGAAGCCCAGGTGGGTACCGCTTACATTCAGGGCTGCGCCGTTTCCCACCACCCCTTTCTCGGGAGCATAGAGACTTCGAGGCGGACCGTCGACCGGCAAGGTGTAGAGCTCGCTGCGCGTGCCTTTGGCTTCGACGAACACCAGGCTCTTCGAATCGGCGGCCCATCCCAGCACGACGGGATGGCCGTCGAAGGTGTCGGGCAACAAGCGCACCTCGCCCGTAGCCCGATTCAGCAGAGCGACGCGCGAGTCGCCCGGCCAGCGCACCGGCTCCGAGGTCTTGTTGAACGCAAGATAGCGGCCGTCCGGGGAATAATGCGGCGCGCTCTCGGCCGCGGGCGTTTTCGCGAGTTCTGTCACTTTTCCCGTGGCTACGTCGACCTCGGCGATGTCTGCCTTGGTCCAGTTGTCGGCCAGCGGCGCGGGCCAGTGATCGAAGGCGATGCTCTTTCCGTCCGGCGCCCAGTCGAAACTCGCGACATGGTATTTGGCTTCGAATAGCTTTCTCGCATCGCGCGCGCCTTCGTCGTTGGCTTCCGCCGGGATCAGGTACAGCGCCAGGTTCTCCGGGTCGGCGTCTACCACATGGAAATCCCGCTTCTCCTTACGGGCCTTCTCCAGGTCGGGCGGCGGCTCATACCCCGTATACGCGACGGATTTCCCATCCGGGGACACCTTGTATTCGCCCACGCTGCCCTTCACATCGGTCAGCATTTCGGCTTCGCCGCCGTCAACCAGCACGCGATAGAGGTTGGCTGTGCCGGAACGATCCGATAGAAAATAGACGTACCGTCCGTCCGGCGAGAAAGTGGGCATGCTCGAACTCTTCTCGGCGCGCGTCAACTGAAAACGGCGCGATCCATCCGCCCGCGCTAAGAAGATCTGCGTCACCTGCTCGCTGCGCTCGCCTTCGGCAACGGGCTTGACCTCGGTGTAAGCGATCCACCGGGCGTCCGGCGATGGCACGACGGATCCGATGGTCCGCACCTGCAGTGAGAACTCCGGCGTCCAGGAGTTGTTCGCGTCCGCGGAGAGTAAGAAACAGCAGCCGGCGACCAGTGCGAATGCTTTCATTTGGCTATATTTGCACACTATAGTCCAAATGTCTCGCGGTCGCACCAGCGCGGCGGGGCGCCCGGGAATCGGATTACAATGGGCGTCGGATTGGATGGTGCTACTTAGGCGCGTGCGCCGTTCCGATCTGAGCTGCTAACACGATGCAGAACGGCATCACGACTTCACGATCGAGCGTCCCGAATTGAGCGAAAGCATGGTCACCAATCGACGAAACTTTCTGAAGGGAGTGGCTGCCTGCGGGCTTGCGGCTTCCGTTTCGAGATCGCAGTCTACGGCTGCGGATTCGTCCGCCCATATCGAGATTCTGCCCGAGGAGCCCATTGGCGTCATCGCTCCGGAAATCTACGGCCACTTCATCGAGCACCTTGGCGGAGTCATCTACGACGGCGTCTGGGTGGGAGCGGCGTCGAAGATTCCGAACGATGGCGGGATTCGCCGGGCGGTGATCGACGCGCTGAAGGCCATCCATGCTCCTGTGGTGCGCTGGCCCGGCGGCTGTTTCGCCGACAGCTACAACTGGCGGGACGGCGTCGGATCCGCCACGGACCGCAAAGAGCGCACCAACTTCTGGGGCGGCGTGGAGCCCAATTCGTTCGGCACCCAGGAGTTCCTGCGCTTCTGCGCCCTGACCGGGGCAAAGCCCTACCTGGCGGCCAACGTGCGCGGCCTGCCCGCCTGGGACTTTCAGCAGTGGGTGGAGTACTGCAACGCGCCCGCGGGAAGCACCACCGGCGCAAAGGAACGCGCGGCGCAGGGCCATCCCGAACCGTACGATGTTCGCTACTGGGGTGTCGGCAACGAGTCCTGGGGCTGCGGAGGCAACTTCACTCCGGAAGAGTACGCCACTGAGTTTCGCCGGTTCACGGCATGGGTGCCTCAGTACGGCGGCCAGCACCTGGATCTGGTGGTTTCCGGGCCGAGCGACTACGACGTCGATTGGACCCGCAGGGTTCTGCGTTCCCTGGCGGAGAAAAATCAGATCGACAACGCGTATGGACTCTCGCTGCATGACTACACCTGGAATCTGAGCGCGGGGCTTACCACCGATTGGAACCTGGGCAAACGGGACGCCCTCAAGTTCGATGAGCTGGAGTGGTACGAGTTGCTGGCCCAGGGCGCCCTGATGGATTCGATCATTCGCGATCAGTGGGCAGTCATGGCGGAATCCGATCGCCGCCACCACATCAAGCTGGTCGTGGACGAATGGGGCGCTTGGTACCGGCCGGGCACGGAGATCGGCCCCAAGTACGCGCTCTCGCAGATGCTCACACTCCGCGACGCCCTACTTTCCGGCATCACGCTCGATATCTTCCACCAGCATGCCGACAAGGTGGCGATGGCAAATGCGGCGCAACTGATCAACTGCCTGCATTCCCTCATGCTGGCCAGCGAAGACCATTTCGTGCTGACTCCCGTCTATCACGTTTTCCAGATGTACATGGCGCACATGGGCGCCCGGTCGGTGCGCACCGAATTCGCAGCGCCACCCGCGAGTTACGACCGGCGCGGCCAGCCGGGCGCTCTGTGGGGGCTAAAGGGGTCCGCCTCGATTTCCGGAAAGAAAGTAACACTGACCGTGGTGAATCCTCATACCAGCCGCGCACTGGAAGCGGAAGTCGTGGTCCGCGGGGCCGCTGTCGAGAGCGGGACCGGCCAGGTTCTCACGAATGCGGATCTTCACGCCCACAACGACTTCCAGCATCCGGACGTTGTGCATCCCGAGCCTGCCGCAGTGACGGTTGCCCGGGGACGGCTGCTGCATCGCTTTCCGCCGGCCTCTGTGACTGCGCTCCACCTCACACTCGCCTGAGGCGGAGCGCCCAGCCGGCCCGAGTCCGGCAGAAGCGCCCGCTACCTGGGCGGTTTGAGAATCTCCACCAGCTTTGGAACGACAGCGTTGGGGATTGGGATGGTCAGATTATACTGCGCAATCTTCCAGGCTCCATGCGACCTGACCACCACGCCGGTAGCCCGCAATTCGCCATACTTCGGCGAGACCAGTTTCTCATCGAACCAGCCGGTTCTGCCGTCCGGCGAGAAGAAGACGTGGCGCTGCCTGGCAACGTATGTCCAGGCGTGATGCCCGTCGAAGTAATGCTCGTAGGCGGCGCGGAACGCGGATATCGTCCAGCGTTCTTCGGGATCCGTCCCTAGAAAAACGGCGTCATCGGTAAAACGGGAGAAATAGCGCGGGCCGTCTCCCTTGTCCGCCGCGTCATACCAGTCGTCCAGCATCACCGCGACGGTTCTCGCCTCGGTTCTGGGAGCGGCTGCCGGCGCAATCACCGGCACAACCAGCATGGCGATGGAAAGAAGCGTTCGTCTCATTCTGGCCGCCTCCCGCGCGCGCCTTCCCCGGAGCAGAAAGACGAGTCCGCGCCCGACGATGCCAGGGTATCGCACGCTTAATACTCTACCTTAGCCGGCCTGTTTCACCGGCGGTTCTCGGTAGCTTCATGCCGGGGCGCCGCAATCGACGGGCGAACGGCACCTGAACCGGCGCCACAGCATGACCGGCGCCGCATCCGGCGGAATTGGGGGAGAATCGTAACAGATATGATGAGTCGAGAGATTCGCCTGGCCGCACGCCCCCACGGCCTGCCAACCGCGGCTGACTTTACCCTGGCGCAAACCGAACTGGCGCCGCTGCAAGACCAGGAGGTACTCGTTCGCAACATTTTCATGTCGGTGGACCCGTATATGCGCGGCCGCATGAACGCCCGGAAGTCGTACGTACCGCCCTTCGAATTGGGCAAGCCGCTCAGCGGCGGCGCAGTCGGCGAGGTCATCGAGTCGCGCGCCGCGGAATTCCATCCTGGTGATGCCGTCACCTCCAACTTCGGCTGGCGTGAGTATTTCGTCGCCTCGACGAAAGAGCTGCACCGGGTCAGCCGCGAGATCCACCCGCTCTCGGTTTATCTGGGTGCTCTCGGCATGACCGGTCTGACCGCCTGGGTGGGGCTGAACCTGGTGGACGTCAAAGCCGGAGACGTCGTCTTTATTTCTGGGGCCGCCGGCGCCGTCGGCAGCGTGGCTGGGCAGCTGGCGAAGTTACGCGGTTGTCGTGTGATCGGATCAGCCGGTTCGGAGGCAAAGGTGGAATTCCTCAGGGAGGAATGCGGCTTCGACCACGCCTTCAATTACCGGGCCGGTCCGATTCTGCTGCTGCTCAATCGGGAGGCGCCCGACGGCATCGACGTTTACTTCGATAACGTAGGCGGCGAGACTCTTCAGGCGTCGCTCACCGCCTTGCGCCGTAATGGCCGGATCATCGCCTGCGGAGGCATCTCCAGCTACAACGAGAGCGCACCCTCGCCGGGTCCTTCCAATCTCTTCAACATCATCACCAAGCGGCTCACCATGAAAGGCTTCATCGTTTCGGATTGGATGGACCGACGCGCCGGGTTTGAGAGCGAAGTGGGCGGGTATTTCAAGGCTGGCCAGCTCAAACACAAGGAAACCGTCGTCAGGGGACTCGACCACGCAGTGGACGCTTTCATCGGCCTGTTCGAAGGCCAAAACATCGGCAAGATGGTGGTGGAGCTGGCATGAGTTTCGGGTTTTGCGAGCACCCCAGGCCTTCCGGGGCCACGGCCGACGGATCCCGGTGCGATGGGTGAGCGCACGTGACGTGTCGCAAGTGCAGAGTCGCAATGAAGGAGCTCAAGGGGCACATCTACCACCAGCAGCGGAAGTGGAAATGCCCGAAGTGTGCCAAGGTGAGAATGCAAAAGCAGCGGTAAATCGCCGCGGAACCTAAACGAACAGCTCGTGTTGCCTGGCCGTCGTTGCGCAATCGCGAGCTTGGTGTATCTCCGGAGATCAGCTACTGGCTCTGGCAGGTCACAAACACACCGCCAATACTCTGGAATCCCGCGATCTGAGCCTGCAATGGCTGGTCGCCCGTCGGAACCTGGGGGATGGTCACGTTGAGCTGGTAAAGCCCCGCCTCCACCAGATTCGCTGCGTTGACGACGGCGCTGACTCCGCCGATGGACACCGCCGGCGTGCCTGCAAGGGGCGCGGCCTGCGTGATCAGTTGCCCTGGTGATACCGGCGGGTTCGTCGGGCCGAACCCGGTAGCATAGAGTTCGATCTCCTCGCCTACCTGCGCCGGCCGGCTGCCCGGTCCGGCCGGTCCCACCAGCATTCCGTCCGCGTGGCGCGCCGCGGCGTAATTCGTTCCATTCCTGGTCCAGACGAAGAACTCCGGGGTCATCCGCTGTTTCACCGCGGTGCCCGGATAGCTGTTGCCCTGCGCCGTGGTTACGGAGACCGGGACCGGTCCTAGGGTGGGATCAGCCGGGGCAATCGCATTGATCTGTCCAGGGCTCACGTAGTCGATATATGCCGGCTGGCCGTTGATGCTCACCCTGACACCCCCGAGTGTGGTGGGGAACTGGCTGTCCGCCGGCCCCGGGACCCAGGTCTGCGGCGCGGACGCAAATCCGCTGCCAAGAATCGTCACCCAAGCTCCCGACGCTATGGCAGGCCGAAAGCCGGCCGCGTCGACCACCGCCCTCACCTTCGATGCGGGCGCTGCCACCGGCTGCCGGCGCTGGAGCAGAATGCCATCGGTCGCCGCCAGCGTGGCCTGTGGCGCGGCCGACCCGTCGTTGTAGCGCGCGGCAGAAGTGATGTAGACGGCGTCCGCGATCAGCGGCCCTCCGCCGGCGTTTGAGATCGTAAGAACAGGTGAGCTTACGGCAGTCAGCGCCACGCCGCTGAATATGGTGTGCCATTGGTCACCCGCGGTGGCGCTGCTCTGATCGAGATTCGCTGAGGCGACTACTTTGCCGCCGGAAACGATCTGGTACTGAGCGGTCTTGGTCCAGCCCGCTGCTCCCGGTGGATCCGGCAACCAGACCTGAATCGTGTACTGGCCATCGGAAGGGATGCTCAGGTTCCACTGCGCGGTTCCCTGCGGCACGTCCAATTCATGCAATGAGCCGCCCCAGGCGTTGTAACAGGGGCCCACGGCGATGAAAGACCCGGTGGAAACGTTCACGACGTTCCAGCCTCCGCTGGCGCTGAACCCCGCACTCGAATCGTCCACGATGTACTGATACAGCGGTGCCTGGGCGCCGGTGAAACGCTGGAGGCCGGGTTCGAGCGCGACGGTCTGCCAGCCGGTGGTGCCGTTCAACACCGCAACGCCGTCGCTGAAGTCGCGTTGGAAGATGTCGGGCGCCTGTTGGAAGAACTGGACGCCATCGATCCACACGTTGCCGGCCACATCTCCCACGTCGAATTGCAGCGTGCCATCCGTGGCGGTCGCGCTGGAGACGAAGGTGAGCGTATTCAACGTCCATGTCGTGCCCAGCGACGCCTGCGAGTAAAGCCCGTAATTCGTATAAGGAGGATTTGCGCTCTCGATGTCGACCGTAATCGTACGCGGAGTGTCCGACCGCGCCCAGAACTGCACTTGATAATTTGCGCCGGCCGCCACTGGCAGCGGTGCCTGATACAAATTCGCCTGCCACGGATAACTGTCCGCGGAGGTGACATCAATGTGCGCCGAGGCGTTTCCTTCCGCCGCCACGGAATTGTCGAGAGTCAGCGCTGCGCTTTCCTGCCCGTCATCGTCCGCGAAAAACCCCCACCCGGCGAGTCCGTTCTCAAACCCGCCGTTGCTGAGCAGGTTCGCGCCTGCTCCGGCGCCCATGCGAACCGCCGGACCGAGGGGCTGCCCCAGGTTGAAATCGTATTCGTCATACCACCAGCCGGCGCAACACCCCTCATCCCCCAGATCGTAGGTAGAGAAGCCGTCGTTCATCAGGGCCGTCGCCAGGCCAAACCGCATATTGGGATAGAACGACTGGGCGAACGCGAGGGTTGATGCGAGCAGCGTCTGGGCCGGCTGGGGTCCGTATCCGTACGAGATAATACTCGGCGGCGCCGACTGCACCGCTGCGATCCCCGGAGAAACGCCCTGCAGAAACCAGCTCTGGTCGTATCTCCAGAAATCGCCGAACGACAGGTTCCCCTCCCGGACGTCCACGGCATCGAACACCAGGCTGTTCCCGTTGAACAGGCTCATCAGCTGAGGGTCGGCGGGTTCCGTGAGGTGACCGGAAAAGTAACCCCAGGGAACGAGATTACGCAGGGTGTTGAGTTCGAGGAATAGCCCGGCGCGCCACTCAGCGTCGAGAGTCGCGGGATTGTCGGGAACGCCATTTCCCGTGCTGCTGATCTGAACCTGGTTGCCGTAAAAGTCGGTGTTCAGCCACGAAATCGTGGGAAATACGTCGTCGAGAAAAAAACCGTCACAGGCGAGGCCGCTCTGAACCAATTGCTGGTAAAAATATTTGGCGACACCTTCAGCGACGTCAGGCTTGGTCATGTTCAGCATGGAGGCGCCGTCCGGGCCAACCTGAATGTTGTTGCCCTGCGTGTCCTTCAGATAATAATTGTCGGGGAATACAGCCCATGGCCCCGAGTAGGTTGCGTCGTCGCTGGCCAGGATCAGCACTCCGGGGTTCGCCGCACGCAGCGCAGAAATCCGGTCGGAGCTCATGCCGAGACTGTTATAGAGCTGGATCTTCGCGGCCTGGGAAGCAAAAACATCTCCCCAGATGCTGCCGATGCGCGGAAAATTCCCGCTCGGCGCGGCCGCGGCGCGATATTGGAGGGGCCAGTTACCGGCGGCGGACGCGCAGCTGATGTAGACCTGGTTCACCACCCGGGGGTCCGGATTGAGCCCGGTCACCAACACTTGATGCGTTGCAGTCGGCCCGGCGGTGTCCACCGGTTGCATCTGGCTGAGGTCGAGCAGCGTACCCACGGAGTACCCGCACGTGTCCGGCTGAGGCGTGTTGAAGGAAAGAATCAAGCCAGTCGCGCCCGGCGCCAGCAGAGTACTGGGCGGCGTGACGTTGGTCAGCGAGATGGGAGGGGGCGTTTGGCAAAGTGCGGCCCGGCAGGCAGCCGCGCTTAGGACGATCCAAACCCACTTTCGCCGCGGGAAACAATGGATGCCGGTATCATTAGTGTGACACCCGGCGCGTAAGTTCAACCTGGAGGACTGCATCGTTCGACAGAACTTAGTTGCCAGGATATCGCCGACCATCCTCCGCTGTCACATCCACCTCTCGGCCCTGACTCCCGGTTCCGGTGAAAGACGTCGCCGATGGCAGTCTTCCGAAGGCTAGGCTCATTCTTATTCCCGGTCCAAGACAGTCTTCCCTACACCATGATTTCTTTGATCACGGTCCCCGACACATCCGTTAACCGGAAATCCCGCCCGCTATAACGATATGTCAGCTTCGTGTGATCGATTCCCATCAGATGGAGAATCGTCGCGTGTAGATCGTGCACATGCACCGGCTTTTCCACTGCTTTGAAGCCGAAATCGTCGGTTGCCCCGTAAATCGTGCCGCCTTTGACGCCGCCACCGGCCAGCCACATCGTAAACCCGAAGGGATTGTGGTCGCGCCCGTTCTGCAAAGCTCCGGCCCCTCCGCCAATTTCGTGGACGGGCGTCCGCCCGAACTCCGACCCGCAGACCACCAGCGTGTCCTTCAGCAGCCCGCGTGACTTCAGGTCCTTGATTACCGCCGCAAACGGCTGGTCCGAATCATGCGCGTTCTTCCGGTGGGCCTGAATGTCGGAATGCGCGTCCCACGGATCACCCTTGCCGTAGTAAACCTGCACCATCCTCACATTCCGCTCCACCAGCCGTACCGCCATCAGGCATCCGCGCGCCGTGCTGCCGGGCCCGTAGAGTTTCAGCGTCGTTTCGCTTTCCTTGCGAATATCGAACACCGCCGGAGCCTCCGTTTGCATCCGGTAGGCGACTTCCATCGACTGTATCGCGGCTTCCAGTTGCGGATCCTTCACCTGCTCTCGCTCTCTCCGCATCCGGTCGAGTTGTTCCATCAGATCCAGCTCGCGCCGCTGCTCGGTCAGCGTGAAGTTCTCGTTGTGAATGTACGGGATCAGTTTCTGCGGATCGAAATCCTTGCCGACGATCTCCGCCGGCTTCTCCACCTTGTCGGAGATATAGGTGCCCTGATGAATCGCCGGCAGAAACGCGCTGTTCCAGAGCGGCGGCCCGACCGTGGTTGGCACGTCAGGGCACAACACCACGAAGCCGGGCAGATTTTCATTCCCGGTTCCCAGCCCATAGGTCAGCCATGACCCCAGCGACGGCCGCCCCACCTGGCTAAACCCGGTGTTCATCATCAGCATCGCGGGCTCATGGTTGGGAATGTCGGTGTACACGGAGCGAATGAAACAGATGTCGTCGGCGCACTCTCCCACATACGGAAATAGCTGACTCACGTCCATGCCGCACTGCCCGTATTTCTTGAACTGGAACGGGGATCGCATCAGCGTGCCGGTTTTTCGTTCCGTGGCGATCGACCCGCCGGGCAGCGGCTGCCCGTGATACTTATCCAGCATGGGCTTGGGATCGAAGCTGTCCACCTGCGATAATCCGCCGTTCATGTAGAGGAAGATCACGTGTTTGGCGCGCGCGGGATGATCCAGCGGGCGGCGATCCGAAGCCGCCTTGGCGAGCGACTGACCGACCATACCGGCGAAGGCCAGCATGCCGAATCCATTGCCCATGCGGCACAGGGCCTCGCGGCGGCTCAACGGGAGTGAAGCTTTGGGTAACGGCATCATCATTCGACAAAGACGAACTCGGCGGAGCTGAGCAGAATCTTGGCATAGCGCCCCCAAGGAGTGACAGGCAGCATCTTCTCCTCGGGCTTTCGCGCCACGCCCGCCAGCAGTCCGGACATCATGCCGTCCACTTTGACCGCCCCGGGCTTCGGCGCGGCATCGTTGGCGGGTTCCGTTGTGGCTTCCGGTTTCGAGTCCTTCTTGTCTCTCTCCTTGGTTCGTTCTTCGTAAGATTCGAGCGGCTCCGTTTTCAAGAACTGCAGTCCGGCGCGCAACTCATTTTCGTCCGGAGAGCGCCCAAACACCAGGCGATACATCATTTGGATACGCGCCGCATTGTCTGCTTCATTCTCCGTCCGCTGCGCCAGCAGTTCGCCTTGCTGCTGCACGAAATCGCTATTCATGAAGAACAGACGCTGCAAAGGCACGCTCGTGATGTGGCGCTTTTCCGCGCTGAAGCTGGGACTCGGGAAATCGAATAGTTGCAGATACTGGTCGAGCCGGTAGCGGCTCACCTTGGCGTACACCGTGCGCCGGTTGTAGCCCGGCGTCAGATCCGCGGAGGGTCCACCCATCTTCGTCTCCAGCACGCCGGAGACGAACAGCATCGAGTCGCGAATCTGCTCCGCATCCATGCGGTGCCGGTTGGCGCGCCAGTAGAACCGGTTAGCGGGATCTTTCTCTAGCCCCGCCGCCGAGTCCGCATCGCCCATCTGATATACCGCGCTCAACATCATTTCCCGGTGCAGCTTCTTGATCGACATTCCATCGTCGACGAAGCACCGCGCCAGGTATTCCAGCAAGTCCGGGTTTGACGGCCGCTCACCCATCACCCCGAAATTGCTGGGTGTGTCCACCAACCCGGTGCCGAAGTGCGCCTTCCAGACACGGTTCACGATCACGCGCATGGCCAGGGGCTGCTTCACAATCTGATCGGCGAGTTGCAGCCTGCCGCCGCCCTGGTCGAGCGCGGACGGCGTACCGTCGGACAGGACCGAAAGGAAGTGGCGCGGAACCTCGTCGCCCAGATTGAATGGGCTGCCGCGCAGGTGCAACTTCAAGTTGACCGGCTTCTCTGCATCGATGACCCCGTGAACGTATGGATAATGCGCGGGCATCGCCTTCTCTGTCGCCTCGATATCGTCCTTCACGGCGCGGACGTAGTCCAGCCGTTCGGCGCTGAGGCGGCGCTCCAGCGACCATCCGCGAAACACCAGCAGACCCGGCGCCAGATGCGCCTCAAAGACCTGGTCAGGGTCGAAACCTTCCTGCAGGTCGCGCGAGAAGACGTCGGTCCAGAGATTCGTCTGCTCGATGGGAAGCGACTTCAATTCCAGCCCGCAACCCGGGCAGAAGTCGTCGTTGGTCACGAACTCATTCGGCAGGTGGGCAAACTTGCGGGGCTTGGTAGTGGGCAGCGCCTTGGCGCGGATGATGTCGTTTTCTTCCTTAATATCTTTCGCGGCGAACATCACCTCCGCGAGCTTCGCTTGGAAATCCGCAGCCAGTTTGCCAGCTTCCGCCTCGGTTCCGCCGCGCTGAATCATCTTCTGCCAGTCGCTCAGGTAAGGATAAAACTTCGGCGGTTTGGCCAGAAACTTCACCCACCGATCCAGCAGCTCGTAGTCCAGCTTGGCGTCCTCGGCAGCATCAAACAGTTTTTGCTTCGGTTCGCCTGTCACCTTCCAGGCCGCCACCATATACTTCGACGCCTGAAACACCAGGCTTTCGGCAAGCTGCTTGCGTTCAGTGCCCAGGAAATCTTCCAGTAGTTTCTTCTTGTTTTCGAGCTGCTTGTCCTGGTCCTTGTAGTCCTCCGCCACCGCCTTGGGAACCATCGGATATTCGTGGTAAATCGCATTCCCGAACACGCCCGCCAGCGCGTAATAATCCTTCGTCGGAATGCGATCATACTTGTGGTCATGACAGCGGGCACAGGCAACCGTTAGCCCCAGGAAACCGCGCGTCACGGCGTCGACGCGATCGTTACGCTCGTCGGCTTTGGTGATCTCCACCGCGCCGTTGTCGTAGAACCAGGGCCCGAGACCGAGGAAGCCGAGGGCCGGTAGCATCCTCGCGCGCACCTTCTCATCCATCAGGTCGGCCGCAAGTTGGGCGCGCACAAACTGATCGTAGGGTAAGTCGTCGTTGAACGCTTGAATCACCCAGTCGCGGTAAAGGTACGCGTTCGGGTAGGGGTTGAAGCCCCGGCGCTCCGGGTCCAGGCTGCGGTAGTCGTCCTCGGCATACCGCGCCACATCCAGCCAGATGCGCCCCCATCGCTCGCCATACCGCGGGGAAGCCAGCAGCCGGTCCACCACCTTGGCGAATGCGTCCGGGGACTGGTCCTTTTCGAAGCTCGCCAGCTCTTCGGGTGTTGGCGGTAAACCCGTGAGATCGAGAGTCGCGCGTCGCAACAGCGCGTTCCGGCTGGCAGGTTGTGCCGGCTTCAACCCCTGCTTCTCCAGCGCCACCAGGATGAAGCGGTCGATATCCGTTTTCGCCCAAGCCGCATCGGCGGCGGCTGGAACAGAAACCTTCCGCAAAGGAGCAAACGACCAGAACGCCCGTTGTTCCGGGGTAATCACATACTCGCCCGGTCCAGGAGCCGGAGCGACTACCGCGGGAGTCTCGGGCCACACGGCGCCCCCGCGGATCCACTCCGTGAGAGCGTCCACTTCCTCCTTCTTCAGCTTGCCTCCCATCGGCATCTTCAGCTTGTCGCTGGTCTGCCGGATCGCCGTGATCAGGAGGCTCTTGTCAGGATCGCCTGGAACGATGGCGGGGCCGGATTTGCCACCCTTCAGCAGGGCTTCGCGCGAATCCACACGCAGATCGCCCATCTTGGAGGTGGTATGGCACGAGTAACAATTGTTCGCCAGAACCGGCCTGATCTTCGTTTCGAAAAACTCATCGGCCGCCAGCGCCGGTAAACATAGCGCCGCCCAGATCGCGCTCAAACGCCTACAGGTCGACTGCAAGGTCCCCTCCGGTTCATCTGAATTTTACACGATTCCCTGCTGGAAAGATCTCATCGGTGGTACTAGTCTTCGTGAGCGGCTGGCCGTCCTGCCAAAAGACGCGCTATCATCATCCAGACCCGTGAAACAGCCAGCACTGCTGCTCCTCGCCGCCGTCGCGCTCTGCCAGAATGCGAACCATCTTCCCAAGCCCGGCGTAGCGACCCCGGGGGTACGGATCCCCATCGCGCGTCTCAAACCGCTCGCCGTCTTCCCCGTCGCTGGAGCTCCCGACTGGATCGCAGTGGACGAATCGGTGTGGATCTCCAACTACCCCAAAGACAGGGTGACACGGCTCGACGCCAAGACAAACCAGGTCGCGGCGACCATACCGACTGGCAAGCAACCCTGCTCCGGCCTAGCGGTCGGATTCGGCAGCCTGTGGGTTCCGAGTTGCGGCGACCACAACTTGGCACGCATCGATCTGAAAACCGGCAAGCTAACCGCGACCGTCCCCGTGAGTGTTGCCGATTCCGAGGGCGGCATAGCCGCTGGCGCAAGCAGCATTTGGCTATTGACCGACGGCCTGAGTACCCTGGCTCGTGTGGATCCCGACACCAACCGGGTGGTAGCCGAAATCCGGGTTGCGGCCGGCTCGTTTACTGTGGCCTTGGGAGAGGGAGCCGTCTGGGTCACCAGCACCAGCAACAACCTGCTCACGCGAATCGATCCGCTAACCAACCTCATCGTAGAAACCATCACGGTGGGCAAGTCACCCCGATTCCTTGCTGTCGGCGAGGGAGCCGTCTGGGTGTTGAACCAAGGCGACGGCAGCGTGTCTCGCGTCGATCCGAAGACCAACAAAGTCGTCGCCACGATCCAGGTGGAAGTACCGGGCCCGGGAGGCGACATCGCCCCAGGCGAAGGCTCGGTATGGGTCACCTCATTCGATTTTCCAATCTCCCGCATCGACCCGAGTTCGAATCGCGTCGTGCAGCAGTTCACCGGCGATGGAGGAGATGCGATCCGCGTCGGCCTTGGCTCCGTGTGGCTGTCGAATCTGAGGGCCCAGAACGTCTGGCGTATCGACCCCAAACGCATCCAGGCCACGCTTCCCGACTAGAGGGATCGGCGCGAAGAACTCCGGCCGATTGCCGGGGAAAGATGGATGTATGTATTCCAGTGCACGGATCGAACCACGGGTTCGCGGGTGCACCGTTGTGCATGGTGGGATCTAAGGGGCGACCGCGATGGTGACCTGCTTCGACGTCGTCACGCCGCCAATCTGGATCTGTAAGGACACCGCGTCCCCGGTTGGTGTGTTGGGGGCCGGCGTTACACCGATCTGATACTCGCTGACGAATTGCGGCGAGAGCACGGAATAAATGGGCAACGCCGGGACACCGCCAATCAACACCGTCGTCTGCAGCAGATTGTCCCGAAAGATGCCATCCGACGCTGCCACGTAGTTGTCGATAGAAGGAGTCACGGCGCCGAGTCCGGTAC
>CAZZHN010000005.1:0-68428 GCA_964654065.1 uncultured Solibacteraceae bacterium | reverse complement strand
CGCATCCAGCGGGTAGCTCCCGGCCACGCCGCGAATGCCGTCCGTTCCAAAAAGCTGTTTCCCCACGGAAATTACCGTTCTCCTATTCTTTGGTCATGGTCACCGTCACTGTGACCGTGGGCGCTGAGCGGAAGCGCACGAACGACTCGCCGGCAAAAACATTTACCTGGAACTGACCCGTGGTGGTCAGCGAAGACACGTCCACCGGATCGGTCTCGACCGACGTCACCCGCGCCACGTGACTGTGTGGTCCCAGGATCGCCAGCTGCGCCGGCTGGACCGTGGAGCTGGCCACTTTGTAGTGGTCGTGGAATGCGCCGTTGAACCGCACCTTCACCGGCACTGTGCGCTCCAGCCGCCACTCAAACACCAGCTGCACCTGCGACGGGATGGCGCGCACGATGTGGACGCCGCGCGATAGCCGGACGTTGGGCGCACCAATCGAAAACGTGCGCTCACCCGGCGCCGCGTTGCTCATATCGAGAACGGCCGCCGGATGCTGGCCTCCGTCGCCCAGGCCGCGCAGCTCTCCGGAGGGGCCCCGCAATTCGAGCACGACTTGCGTTACCGGCTCCGAGCTGATCTCCAGCTCATCCGGCAGGTTCTTGTATTCCAGGTGCGCGGTGGCAAACGTGGAGAGCTCCGGCTCGCTTGCCACCAGAACCCAAATCAGAATGGCGATGCCCACCGCCAACACTTTCCACCAGAAATTGTTGCTGACCAGCCGGCCGACCCACTGGACCGTCTTCATGAGTGGCCGGCCCTTTCCTGCACCGGCCCTGCCGGCGGGGGCGCATCGCTCTTAAACGCCAGCGGGATGTCCGCCGCAAACTCGTCGATCTGCATCGGCGAAGGCCGCTCCACGCCGAAGTGCCGGTGAATCCGTTCGAGGACGTCCGGCACCGAGAGGCCCTGGATCAGTTCGCCAAACGCGGCCACCGAGATGCGGCCGGTCTCCTCGGAGACCACCAGCGACAAGCAATCGGTCTCTTCCGTGATGCCGATGGCGGCGCGGTGGCGCGTGCCCAGCTTGCGCGACAGGGTTGGATTGATGGTGAGCGGGAGGAAGCAGGCCGCCGCTGCCACACGGTCCTTCTGGATGATCACTGCGCCGTCGTGCAGCGGCAGGCCTGGTTGAAAAATGCTGAGCAGCAGGTCGCGCGAGATGAACGACTCCAGCCGCACGCCGCTTTCGATGAACGTGCGCAGGCCGATATCGCGCTCCAGCACGATCAGTGCACCAGTCTTTTGCTGCGCCAACTGCTCCACCGCCATCAAAATCTCGCTGGCTGCTTCCGGCGCGCGAAATCCTCCTGCCAGCCCGAACAGCCGCCGGCGGCCGAGACGCGCCAGGGTGCGCCGGATTTCGGACTGGAAAAGCACGATCACCGCCAGGCCGATGTAGGGAACAATCAGCGACAGAACGGAATGCAGCGCCTCCAGGCCTGCCCACACCGCAACCAGGTAAAGGCAGACGATCACTACGATGCCCAGCAGGATGGGCGCCGCGCGCGTGCCGCGCACCACCATCAGGCACTGGTAGACCAGGAACGCCACCACCAGGATGTCGATGGCGCCGATCGCATCCAGCTCCGGCAGCGCCGGCAAGTGTCGTAGAAACTGTGACATGAATCGCTGAACCGGGACCGTTCCGTCCCGAACTTTCATCTTAGCCCACGCCTGCCGGTTGTGCCCGTCCGCAGCCCCTTCCCACTCCTATTGACATTCTGTATGAGATTCGTATAGACTCTCTATACGAACATGCCGGCTACCAATCTCTTGCAAGGAACCCTGGATCTCCTGATTCTCAAGGCGCTGGCGCTCACCGAAATGCACGGGCTCGCCATCTCCCATCGCATCGCGCAGATGACAGGCGGCACGTTCCAGGTGAAACCAGGCTCCCTGTTTCCCGCCCTGCACCGCATGGAGGAGGCCGGCTGGCTTTCTGCTGCCTGGGGAGAGTCCGAAAACAACCGGCGGGCCAGGTTTTATCGGCTCACTGCGGCTGGCCGGCGGCAGCTGAAGAGTGAAACCGAGCAGTGGGAGACCATCGCGCTGGCCATCGCCAGTGCGCTGCAGGCAAGCTGAATGGAGCTTCTATTATGCCGGTACTGAGCCGCCTCGCCAGCTTCGGGCGCAACCTGTTCGCGCGGCCCCGTGTCGAAAGGGACCTCGACGACGAGCTGCACGCCTGCCTGGACGAGTTGACCGACGAGAAGCGCCGCGGCGGCATGAGCGCGCCGGACGCCCTCCGCGCGGCGGGCATCGATTTCGGCGGCATGGAACAGGTGAAAGAGGAAGTCCGGCAAGTGAGGAGCGGTCGAATGCTGGAAGAGTTTTTGCAAGACCTTCGCCATGGCGCCCGGACGCTGCTGAAGAATCCTGCGTTCGCGGTGGTCGCGGTGCTCGCGCTGGCGCTGGGCATCGGCGCCAATACCGCGATGTTCAGCGTGGCTTACGGCATACTGCTGCGGCCCTTGCCCTATGCCGACGCCGATCGCCTGGCGGTTGTCTACATGCGCTACTTTCCGCGGGATTTTGCCTTCGGCACCATGTGCATGCGCGACTACCTCATGTGGAAGGATAATAATCACGCCTTCCAGAACCCTTCGCTCTTTCAAAGCCTGCGGATGGATATCGGCGGGCACGAGGGCGTGCCGGAGCAGGTACAGGGAGCCAAGGTAACCGCGGGTTTCTTTTCCACCCTGGGAGTGCCCGCTCTGATCGGCCGCACATTGGCGGCAGACGAAGACCGGCCTACGGCTGCCTCGCTGGCCCTGCTCAGCGAGTCGATCTGGCGGAGGCGTTTCGGGGCCAGCTCCGCCGTGCTGGGCCAGACCATCCTGGTGAACGGGTCGCCGGCTACGGTGATCGGCGTCATGCCCACCGCGCTCCGGTTCCCCCGGCGCGACACCGAAGTCTGGACCAACCTGACGCTGGTTCCTCCGACGCGGTACGGCCCGTGGTTCTATCGCGGCGTAGCGCGCCTGAATCCGGGCGTCGCCATGCAGCAGGCGCAGAGTGAGCTCAACCACATCGGGCTGCGCATGATGCAGCAGAACCCTTTCTACAAGCGGCTGACGCTGGCCGTTCTCGGATTGCGCGATGCGGTTCTGGGAGTCACGCTCAAACCCGCCATCCTGGTCTTGGCCGGCGCCGTAGGCCTGGTGCTGCTGATCGCGGTGGTCAACGTCGCCAACCTCATGCTGGCCCGGGCCACCGTGCGCGAGCGCGAGATGGCGCTGCGCCTCTCTCTCGGCGCCAGCCGTGGCCGCCTGGTGCGTCAGTTGCTCACCGAAAGCGTGCTGCTGGGTTTGATGGGCGGCGCTGCCGGGCTGGCGCTGGCATGGGGCGGCATTGAACTCATCCGCGTCTGGAATCCGGGTGATTTGCCCCTCATCGATTCCGTGCGCCTGGATGGCGCCGCATTAGCCTTCATGGTGTTCCTCTCCATGCTCACCGGCATCCTGTTCGGACTGGCGCCGGCTCGCGAAAGCGCCCGCGCCGACCTGAACGCAACCATCAAAGAAGGCGGACGCTCCGCCGCTGCCAGCCGTGCGCGCCGGCGCGTGCGCTCGGCCCTGGTAGTGGCTGAGATCGCGGTTTCTTTAATGCTCCTGGTCGGCGCCGGGCTGCTGCTCCGCAGCTTCGTGAAGCTGCAGGGGGTAAGCGGCGGATTCACGGTGGCTCCGGAGCGGATACTGACCATCCTGATTTCGCCCGGCAACCGGAAATACAACGACACCACTGCCGGGCTCGCCTTCTACCAGGAGGTGCTCCGCCACGCCCGCAGCGTGCCCGGCGTGGAGGCGGCCGCCCTCACCGACTCGCTGCCCCCTGACCGGCAGGGAGACGCGGACACCTTCGCCATCGAAGGGCAGACCCTGTCGCCCGGAGACATCGACCCCATTATTTCCGATGTCACGGCGGATCCGGAGTTCTTCCATGCGCTCGGCATCCCGCTCCTCAAGGGCCGGTCTTTTTCCAGCCACGACACGCAGGATGCGGCGCCGGTGGCGATCGTCAGCGAGGGCTTTGTGCGCCGGTTCCTGAACAATCAGCAGCCGATCGGCAAGCGCATCCGGCAAAGCGGGCCGGGGTTCGGCAACAACTGGCTGGAGATTGTCGGTGTAGTCGGCAATGTCAAATACCTCGGCTTGACGGTCGACACGGATCCGGCCTACTACATGCCTTTCGCGCAAAACTACGGCGCGCGCATGTTTCTGGTGGTGCGCTCCTCCGGCGACGCCACCCGCCTGGCGCCGGCGCTGCGCCGCGAAATTCAATCCATTGATCCTGGGATCACCCTGGCGCAAGTCAGCACCATGCAGCAGGCATTGCAGGTTTCCGTCTCGCAACCGCGTTTCGACACCATGCTGCTGGCTCTGTTCGCGGGAATTGCGCTGTTGCTGGCCGCGGTGGGCATTTACGGGCTGATTGCTTACTCGGTGGCGCAGCGTACGCATGAAATCGGCGTGCGCATGGCGTTGGGGGCGGATCGGGCCGCCGTGGTGCGCATGGTGGTCCGCCAGGGCGCAACGCTGGCCGCCATCGGAATCGTGCTCGGCCTCGCCGGAGCTTTCGGGCTGACGCGTCTCTTAAGGACGATGCTCTTCGGCATTGACGTAACCGACCCGTGGACATTCCTCTCGGCGCCGGCCGCCATCCTGATCGTCGTTCTGCTCGCCACCTTCCTTCCTGCGCTGCGCTCCACCCGCATTTCGCCCGTGGTAGCCCTGCGCTACGAATAGCTCGAACCGGCGATCCAACACCCTCCAGCTACAATGAATCATGCCGTTTGTCTCGATCCCGGATGCGCTTGAAGAAGTGCGTGCGGGCCGCCTCCTGGTGGTGGTGGACGACGAAGACCGCGAAAACGAAGGCGACCTCACCCTTGCCGCCGAGAAAATTACGCCGGAGATCGTCAACTTCATGGCCACCTACGGCCGCGGCCTGGTCTGCCTGGCGCTCACCGGCGAACGCTGCGACCAGTTGCGCCTGCCGCTGATGAGCCCGCTCAACACCTCCAACTTCGGCACCGCGTTTTGTGAGTCGATCGACGCCCGCGACGGCGTCACCACCGGGATTTCCGCCGCCGACCGCACCAAGACGATTTTGAAGGCGATCGACCCGGCGTGCCGTCCGGGTGACCTCGCCCGCCCCGGCCACGTCTTCCCCCTCCGCGCGCGCGACGGCGGCGTGCTGGTCCGCGCCGGTCAGACCGAGGCCTCGGTGGACCTGGGGCGTATGGCCGGCCTGTCACCAGCCGGCGTGATCTGCGAGATCATGAACGCCGACGGCACCATGGCGCGCGTGCCGCAGCTCCGGGAATTCTGCGCCGCCCATGGCCTGAAGATGATTTCGGTGGCCGACCTGATTCGCCACCGGATGCGCACCGAACGCTTCCTGCGGCGTGTGGCGGAAGGCTCCATCGAAACCGAGTTCGGCCCGTTTCGAACCGTCGCCTACACCAGCGACCTCAATCCCGAGTACCACCTGGCGCTGGTGCGCGGCGAACTGGCCGGCCGCGAAGGCGTCCTCGTCCGCATGCATGCCCGCTGCCTCTATGGCGACGTTTTCGGCTCCACGTCCTGCGATTGCGGCCGCCTGGTTCGCTGCTCTCTCCAGGCCATCGCGCGCGAAGGCCACGGCGTGCTGGTCTATCTGCACGAAACCGGGCCAGGCTTCCGCACCGAAGATTCCCCGGCCGGGCCGGCGCGCATGCTATCCCACAATCGCGAGTTCTCGCATTACCAGGGCGACGCCGGCCAGCGCCAGCTCCAGCACGAGCATGGCATCGGGGCGCAGATCCTGTCCGATCTCGGCCTGCACACCATTCGCCTGCTGACCAATCACCCGCGCAAGATCGTCGCCCTGGAGGGCTTCGGTATCGAGATCGTTGACCAGGTGCCGATCGGGCACTGATCTGGCTCAAATGGGGGTACGCTTGCGGTCTTGCCCACTGGCGGTTAATAATCGGGCAACCGCTGCGTCCAAACTGGTATGAAGGCTCTAGTCACTTCCGCCGCTTTTGCGGCCCTTTTCTGCGGCGTGCTGCCGGCCGCCGATCCACAACTGCTCAACCTGGTCATGCCCGACGTTAAGGTGATGGCCGATATCAACGTGGCGCAAGCCAGGACTTCGCCGTTTGGCCAGTATGTCTTGCTGCAGGTAGAGACACAACAGCTCCAGCAGCTCGCCACGCTCACCGGATTCGACCCGACCAAGGACGTCAACGAACTGTTAGTCGCCGGCAACGGCGCGGGGCAGCATGCCGGCCTCGCGCTGGCTAACGGCAACTTCAATGTTGCCGCCATCAGCGGAGTGATCGCCCTGCAAAAAGTGGTCACCGAAACCTATCACGGCGTCACCATCTTTGAGAACAAGGAAAAGGACGCGGGCCTTGCGTTCTTGAGCAACTCGATCGCGGCTGCCGGCGATGTGACGAACTTGAAGGCCGCCATTGATCGCGTCTCGGCTCCTTCCATTCTGCCTGCCTCCCTGCTGGTCGAGGTCGGCCAGTTGAGCGCCGCGAATGACGCTTGGGGGCTTACCACGGTGCCGCCCTCCAGTTTGAAGCCCGCCGCCGGCGCCCCCGCCGTCCCCGGGGTCGGCAATGGCGCCGGGAACATCTTGGGAACCGTCCAGTCCGGCAGCGCCGGCATCAAGTTCGGAGCCAACGTGGTGATGACCGCGCAGGCCCAGGCCTCCACCGCTCAGGATGCCACCAGCATCGCCAGCCTGATCCAGTTGCTGGTGAATCTGGCGCAGATGAAAGCTTCCGACGAGCCGCAGGTCCAGGCGCTGGCCAAAGCGCTGACCGTCAGTGCCAACGGCGCCACGGTCAATATTGCGCTGACGCTGCCCTCTGCGCAGTTCCAGGAACTGCTGCAGTCGAAAGCCGGCGCGCAGCACCACACGCACGCCCACTAGGGATTTTGCAAGAATGCACAGGCGGCCAAGCCCCCGGCGCTACCCTCTTCGTAGCGCCGGCGGTCTTGCCGCCGGTGTTCTTTTTTGGGGCCCACTTCCCCGGGCTACTGCCCTGCCGTTTACATTCCTGAACCCGTTTCACCGCGCCCGCTGGGTAAATCCGGATTCCTGTAAGATAGGTGTATCCGAGGGAGTGTGGAAAAAATGGAGGTCCCTATGAAGCGGCCTGCGACCCGTGTGCTCGCTCTGGGTCTTGCCCTGGCCGCGGGTGGCCTGGCCGGCCTGCTTCTGGCGCAGCGCGCCGCTGACGGACCGCCCGCGGCCGCCGCCCAGGCGGAAGGCCTCACTATCGATTATCCCAGCCCGGATTCCCTGTTTCCTCCCGACATCGCAGCTCCCACTTTCCTCTGGCGCGACGCCACCGCCGGGGTTGCGGAGTGGCAGATCGAAGTTTCCTTCGCCGAGGGAGCGCCCATCCGCCTGCAGTCAAAAGGCGAATTCATGAAGGTTGGCGAAATTGACGAGCGGTGCATCGCGCCCACCAACAAGCTGCCCGAACTTACGCCGCAACAGGCCGCTTCGCACACCTGGACTCCCGTTGCCGCAACCTGGGCAGCCATCAAGCGCCGCTCCGGGGAACAGACCGCCACCGTCACCATCTCCGGCATGGCGGGCGGTCAGACCCTTTCCCACGGCCAGGTGACCCTCCAGACTTCGAAGGATCCGGTGGGCGCGCCGATCTTCTATCGCGACGTGCCGCTGGCGCCCTCCGAGACGGAAAAGGGAATCATCAAGCCGCTGGGGCCGCAGGCCATCCCACTCATCGCCTGGCGCCTGCGCAATATCGCCGAACCCCGCAGCCGTGTGCTGCTGACCGGTATGCACACCTGCGCCAATTGCCATTCCTTCTCGGCCGACGGCAAAACCCTGGGGATGGACCTGGATGGGCCGCAGAACGACAAAGGTCTGTACGCGCTGGCAGCGGTCAAGCCGCAAATGTCGATTCGCACTGAGGACATGATCTCCTGGAACCGTTCGGCGGACCGCCAGTACGGCCAGAGCCGCGTCGGTTTCATGTCGCAGGTCTCACCCGATGGAAAATACGTCGTCACCACCGTCAGCGGGACCGTCCGGCCCACGCAAAGCAACTTCTACGTAGTCAATTTCAAGGACTACCGCTTCCTGCAGGTCTTCTATCCCACGGCCGGCATCCTGGCCTGGTACGACCGCGCCAGCGGCCGCGAACAACCGCTGCCCGGCGCCGACGATCCTCGCTACGTGCAGACCGACGGCGTCTGGAGCCCGGATGGCAAGTACCTGGTGTTCGCCCGCGCGGCGGCCCGCAGCCCCGATCCTGCGGACGGTAAGCTTGCCGAGTACGCCAACGACCCTGCCGAGGTTCGCATCCAATACGATCTCTACCGCATTCCCTTCAACGACGGCCAGGGTGGGCAGCCGGAGCGGATCGAAGGCGCTTCCGAGAACGGCATGAGCAATACCTTCCCCAAGGTTTCGCCCGACGGCCGCTGGATTGTCTTTGTGAAGTGCAAGAACGGACAGTTGATGCGGCCAGATAGCCAGTTGTACATCGTGCCCGCGCAGGGCGGCGAGGCGCGACGTCTGGCGTGCAACACGCCGCTGATGAACTCGTGGCACAGCTTTTCGCCGAACGGGCGCTGGCTGGTCTTTTCGTCCAAGAGCCGCTCGCCCTACACGAAAATGTTCCTCACTCATCTCGACAAAGATGGCAACGCAAGCCCAGCCATTCTGATCGAGAATTCGACAGCGGCAAACCGCGCCATCAACATTCCTGAATTCGTCAACATCGCGCCCAACGGCATTGAAAAGATCGACGTGCCGGCCACCGATTTCTACAAGCAGTTTGATACGGCTTTCATTTTGTCCAACAAGCGCCAGTACGAGGCCGCCATTCCGGAATGGAAGAAGGCCCTGGAGCTGGACCCCTCCGACGCCAAGGCCCACATCAACCTGGGATCCGCGCTGGCCGAAACCGGGCAGCCCGATGCCGCTCTGGTGCATTATCAGAAGGCCATTGACCTCAACCCGGTGAACGCCAATGCCTACAGCGCCATGGCTTCGCTGCTGGTGCGCACGGGCAAACCAGCGGACTCGGTGCCTTATTACCAGAAAGCCGTCCAGTTGCGGCCCGATGACGCCAAGCTCCAGGACAATCTGGGCGCGGCGCTGGCCAACACCGGCCACCTCGCGGAAGCCATCGACCATTACCGCAAAGCACAGCAGATCGATCCCGCCTATGCCAAGTCGTACGGCCATATGGGAGTGGCGCTGGCGCAATCCGGAAAGCCGGATGAGGCGATTCCGCTCTTGAATAAGGCGCTCGATCTCAACCCGAAGGATGAGGCGGTAGAAAGCAATCTGGGCGCGGCGCTGACGCAAAAGGGCCTCCTGGAGGATGCCATTGCGCACTGCCGGAAGGCCCTCGTGCTGGATCCGAAGGACGCGCAAGCTCACACCAATCTGGCCATCGCGCTGGCCAATGCCGGTAAGCCGGATGATGCCTTGCCGCACTTTGAAAAAGCCGCCGAACTGGCTCCGGCCGATGCGAGCTTCCAGAGCAACCTGGGCGCCGCGCTGGCCCAGAAGGGCCGGATCGTCGAAGCCATTCCCCATTTCAAGACCGCGCTGGAAGCCCATCCCGACGATGTGCAGGCGATGGTCAACCTGGCCATCGCGCTGGCGCAATCAGGAAAAGTGGACGAAGCCATTCCGCACCTGGAGAAGGCCGCGCAGCTTGCCCCCGGCGATCCGGGGATTCAGACCAATCTGGGCGCGGCGCTGGTGGAGCGCGGCCGGATGGATGCTGCGATCCCTCACCTGGAACAGGCGGTGCAGACCGCTCCCGAGAGCCCGGACGCCCACTACCATCTCGGAGTCGCCTATGGAGGGTTGGGCAGAATCGCCAACGCCGTGGGAGAGTGGCGCAAAGCGATTGATCTGGACGCGAACTATGTGCCGGCTTTGTACCGCATCGCGGAGGTGCTGGCATCTAATCCGAACCCGGCGCTCCGCAACGGCAGCGAAGCAGTCGAGCTTGCCGAGCGCGCCGCCAGGCTGACCGGAGGCCAGCAGCCGGCGATATTGGACACGCTCGCCGCCGCCTATGCCGAGGCCGGACGCTTTCCCGAAGCCACCGAAACGGCCCGGCACGCCCTCGCGATCGCCAGGCAACAAAACGACCGGGACCTGGCTGCCGGCCTCACGGTGAGGATTGCCCTCTACGAGGCCAAGACCCCGTTCCGCACCCAGTAGGGTTGCCGAACCGTTGTAGGGGCCGGGCATGCCCGGCCCGCATCATAGACGTTCCATAATGATTTCCGCGAACGGAGTGGGGCAGGCGCTTCCGCCTGCCAGCCGGAGCCCTGAGCGGAGCCGGATCAGAAAGCGGGCCGCTGCTCGCGCGGCTTGATCAGCACCAGATCGCCGTGCATGGTGGTGGCAGGACAAGGGCCGGGGTAGCAGCCTAAGAAGGGGCTGGTCTGTGCGCCGGTGCCGGTGCTGCCGGCGACTCGAATCGCTCTTTCGGGGCCGACCACGACGGTGGGCGCCGAGCCCGCATAAAGGTACGTCGAGAAGGTCAAGGCGGATCCGGCCGGATTCAACACCGACACGAACGAAGCGTATTGAGAGTCCGTCGGGGCGGGTTCGACGGCCGAAACCCGCGGAAAATTCTCGGAATCGGTTTCTCCGGCTACATAAATGCGGCCTGTCGTATCCAGCGCAATGCTGGTCGGGCGGTCATAGCACGACCCGCCGAGGAGCGTCGAAAACAGCGCGGTCTTGCCATCCGGGCTCAGCTTGATTACGAAGACATCGTCCACGTACCAGTCGAGAATGTTGCCGACGAAACCGGTGTCGATCGAGACGGCGGGATAAGAGCAGCCCGCAGCAAGAATGGTCTGATACGCGCCGGCTGTAACCGGAAAATCGGTGTCGTCGGTGCGGCCCGCGACGTAAGCGTTGCCTGCTCTGTCCACGGCCACGGCGACGCCATAATCCTGCGTGGGTTCATAGCTGCCGGTTGTCGGCGAGCCTGCGGTTCCGCCAAAAAAAGTCGAATAGACTACGCTCGCGGATGGAGTCAGTTTGAGCACGAAAGCCTTGGGCGCATTGGCATCGGCTTCGCCTGCCTGGAACGCGCCGGGAGTGACCGGGAACGTGCCGTAAACCGAGCCCGTCAGCGTGATGTTCCCCGAGGGATCGATCGCGATCCCTTTCCCATTTCCATCGAGCGCCGCGCCGATGTTGGCCGAATATAGCAGCCGCCCGGCGGAGGGATCAAGTTCGGCCAGAAATCCGACCGGTGTAGGCGGAAGAGTCGCGGGTGGCGCGGTGGTAAAAGGAAAATCAGCCGAACTCCAGTTGCCGATCAACCAGGGATTTCCTTGCGGGCCGATGGCGATGCCCAATCCCTGGTCGCTGCTGGAGCCGCCCAGGTAGGTGGCTGCCAGCAGCTCGCCTTGATTGGAGAATTTCGCGGCGAAGGTGTTGGTCACACCGAGCAGCGTGCTCTGCGAAGCGCCCGGAGTAACCGGCAGGTCAAACGAGGACGTGCTGCCGGTGATGCAGATATTTCCGGATGAATCGAGTGCGATGCCTTGCCCGGTATCGTTTCCCATGCCGCCGAAGTATGTCGAGAACACGACCGTCTTGCCGTCGGGTAAAAACTTGGCGAGGAACGCGTCGGTGGTGATCGGAGCAGTCGCGTAGACCAAACCGGCTGCGGACGGCGCGAACGCGGGCTCAATGTCGCGGGAAACGTTGGTGGGGCTCCAGGTTTGGCCGCCGTCGGTGCTGCGAAACGCTCCTGCCAGCATGATCTGCGAGTTCGCAGGATCCACGGCCAGAACGCTCTCCGAGTCGGCGGGCGACGGGGAAGACGTCCAGGTGGCGCCGCCATCAGCACTTTTCCAGAGCGGGAACGACGGGCTTTGACTGTTCACCGGCGGAGCAATCGCATACAACAGCCCCGAAACCTTCGGGTCGGGAACTACGTTGGAACCGACGAACGGAGTGCTTAGCTGCGTCCAGGTGGCGCCGCCGTCGGTGCTTTTCTGGACGCCGAACTGGCTCAGCGAAAGCGACGGGCCATAAACAATCCCCGGCATAACCGGGTCGAAGGTGAAGTGCACGCCGCCGGAAACGGACCCGCCCGGCGGCCACGGCAAGGCCAGGGGCACCCAGGTAGTCGCGCCGTCGTTGGATACCGATGCCTGGTAGCCCGCCCAGGCGAAAAGCACGTTGGTGTGAAACGGATCGATCGTGACCGTGTCGATGAACCCGCCCGCCGGCAGGCCCGAACTCGCATTCGCCCAGGTCTGGCCGCCGTCCACGCTCTTGAATGCGCCGCCGTTCGACTCGGCGCTCGCGTAAACGGTCAGCGGCTGCAGCGGGTCAATGGCGAGGGAGGTGACAGTTGCCTGAGAACTGAGCGGCAGCGTTACGCAATGGAACTGAATGCCGCTATCCGTGCTCTTGCAGACACTCTGACCGTAAGCGAAATAGACAATCTGGCCGTTGGTCGGGTCGGGTGTAATCCAAACCGTGCCCGTGGCGGCTGGAAATGGCGTGGCCACCCCCTGCCACATGGCGCCGGCATCGCTGCTGACGACAACCTGCTTGCCTGGGTTGTAACTCTGAAAAGCGTTAGCGCGCGGGAAATCGAAAGACGACGTCGTGCCGGTCACATAGATGTTTCCAGCCAGATCCACCGCGGCCGCATTGATGGAATCATGGCCGGAACCGCCAAAGGTAAGGGCGCTGATGGACTCCCCGGCGAAGCCACGGGCGGGGAGATTGAGGCGCGAAGGCTGCGCGAATGCCGAAAACACCAAGAGCGCGGCTACCGGAATAAGCCGCAGGGTCATATAAGTATCGTCCCACCCCCAAACCGTCACTCGCAACGGGTCCGCGCTAGAATGGTTCACACCGATGGCGCTCGAAATTCTGATTCAAGGTCCCGATGGGCAGGCGAAGACCGTTCCGCTTTCCGGCAGCCGGTTGACGGTTGGACGCTCCAGTGCGGTCGAATTGAGCTTTCCGGAAGATGCCGGCCTCTCGCGCCAGCACTTCGCCCTCGAGCCTGCCGGAGACGACTGGACGGTACAGGACCTGGGCAGCAAGAACGGCACATTTGTCAACGGCATTCCACTCAAGGCGAGGCTGGTGCTGCGCCCCGGCGACCGCGTCACCGCCGGCCACCTGGCCATCGTGTTCGCTCCCCCGGCCAACGCTGCACCGCCCGGCGTCGTGGTGTTCGAGGGCGGCGAGACCGATTCGCCCAGCACGTCGACTTTGATTACCAGCCTGGAAAACGCAAACCGCACCATCGTTGTGGAGCCCGGCGGCGGCGCCAAGCCCTCCGCCGCCATGCAGGCGTTGATTCACGCCGGCCAGGAGCTGGCCGAGAGCCGGCCGCTCATGGAGCTGTTCCCGCTCATTCTGGATTTGTCGATTCAGGCGGTCAACGCGCAGCGCGGCGTGCTGCTGCTGCTGGAGGGCGAGGATCTGGTTGCCAAGGCCCACAAGGGCGACGCCTTCCGGATCTCCACTGCGGTTCGCGACCGGGTGCTCAAAGAAAGATCGTCCGTGCTGGTGCGCGACGCGCAGCTCGACGACGCCTTCAAGGGCCGGATGAGCATCGTGGAGCAGAAGGTTCACACCATGATGGCCGTCCCGCTCCAGACCAAGGAGCGCATCATCGGCCTGATCTACGTGGATTCGCCCTTCATCCTCCGCGAGTTCACCCGCAACGATCTCAGCCTGCTGACGGTGATGGCCAACGTGGCGGCCATCCGCATCGAACACGCGCGCCTGGCCGAAGTAGAGGCCGCCGAGCGCATCATGCAGCGCGATTTGTCGCAGGCTGCCGAGATCCAGGGCGGTATGCTGCCAGCCCAGGCGCCGGAAATCGCCGGTCTGGACCTGGCCGGCTTCAACGTGCCGTGCCGCACCGTCGGCGGCGATTACTACGATTTCTTCCCGTACGCCGGCCCCAGCGTCGGTCTCGCGCTGGGCGACGTTTCGGGCAAAGGCATGCCGGCCTCGCTGATGATGATGGCGCTGCACGCGCGCGTTCACGTGCTGGCGGAGAACCCCGGGGACCTCGGCGATTTCATGGCGCGGATCAACAAAGCTACCTGCGCCACCTGCCCCAGCAACCGCTTCATCACGTTCTTCTTCAGCGTTCTCGACGCGGTTTCGGGCGATCTGCGGTTTGCCAACGCGGGTCATAATCCGCCGGTCCTGCTGCGCGCCTCCGGCGAGGCGCAGATGCTCGAAGGCGGCGGCCCGGTGCTGGGCATCATTTCCATCGCTCCTTACAGCGAGCAGACCGCCAACCTGGCGCCCGGCGACCTGCTCGTGCTCTACAGCGACGGCGTCACGGAAGCCAACAATCTGGAGTACGACGAGTTCGGCGAGGAGCGCTTTATCAAGGTCTTGAGCGAAAACCGCGCACGCCCTGCGCGGGAGATCGTCGAGGCGGTTACCTCCGCTCTCAAGGAGTTCACCGCCGGGGCGCCGCAGGCGGACGACATCACCCTGGTGGTAGCCCGCCGCCTGTAGCCACGGCACCCGTCAGACTGGCTTCGCGCGGTCTTCCAGCCTGGCTTGCGCCGTCAGGCCGAGCTTCTTCAGCAGCCGGACGGCTTGGCCGCGTTCGCGGGCGGTTAGGCCGGCGGTGGCGTTCTCCATCGCGCGTTCGTGATCGGCAAAGGCGCAACTGATCAGCGCTCTGCCTGCCGCGGTCAGGTGAATCAGGCGCGCACGGCCGTCGTGCGGATCTCCCGACCTCTTCACCAGACCCTTGCCAGCCAGCCGGTCTATGGCAACGGTGATCGAGCCGCTGGTGAGCCGCAGCATGCCTCCGATCACGTTCACCGGCTGGCAGCCTTTGTGAAAAAGGATCTCCAACACGCCGAAATCCGACAACCCCAGGCCGAGCGAACGTATGTGCCGCTCGGCGTGCTGCCGCAAACTGTCGAATGCCTTCCAGAGAATCAGCCAAAGCCTCGTGCCGCTGGCGGTCTGCATGCCTGCATCCTTGGCTGTATCTTAGCATCAAATATCTTGATATCAAGATAAATATCGAGGCTGCGGGCCGGCCTTTTCCCTCTGGAAGACCCGGTCCGGCGGCACTCGGGAGGAGAACCATGACGGCTCAAACGGATTTGCGCGGTGTAAGCCGCGTCTTTACGGCACCCCGCGCGGAGGATGGCGCCGGCGTTCCCTTGCGGCGCGCGTTCCCGGGCGCCCAGTTGATGGATTTCGACCCCTTCCTGCTTCTGGACCAGATGGGCCCGCTCGACACTCAGCCGGGCAAGGTACCTGGTTTCCCGCCGCATCCTCACCGCGGCTTCGAAACCGTCACCTACCTCTTGAGTGGCGAAATGGAGCACCGCGATTCCTGGGGAAACCATGGCACGCTCCGTGCCGGCGACGTGCAGTGGATGACGGCCGGCTCCGGCCTGGTCCATTCCGAACTGCCCGGCGATTCGCTGGTGCGCGAGGGCGGCCGGCTTCACGGATTCCAGCTCTGGGTCAACCTGCCGCGCCGCGACAAGATGATTACGCCGCGCTACCAGGACACGCCGGCCGCCCGCATCCCGGTCGCCCGCAGCGCCGACGGCAGCGTCACGGCCAAGGTGATCACCGGCCAGGCACTCGGCGTGCCGGGTGTGATCGAAACTCGCATCCCGATCCTGTACCTGCACCTTACCCTGGCGCCCGGGGCGGACCACTCTCAGCCGCTCGACACAACCCATAACGCCTTTGCGTTCGTGATTGAGGGCCAGGCTGCGTTCGGAGCCAGCGCTGCATCCGCCAATCAGGTAGTGCTATTCGACCGCGGGGCCGATGGTGTTGGTATTCGCAACACTGGTTCCGCTCCGCTCAGCCTTTTGTTGATCGCTGGCCAGCCAATTGGCGAGCCGGTTTCCCGCTATGGTCCATTCGTGATGAACACCCGCGAGGAATTGCAACAGGCCATGGATGACTACCGATCCGGCAAGATGGGGCACTTGCAGTGATTTACGGCATACTTTGGGCCAAACGCTTCGCATGATGTAGACCAAAGGTACTATGACTCTCGGCCGAGATTAGTGCTATCTCGTCTAAATTGTTGAGCATCCAAATTTTCCGGCTCGAAATCGGGCATTCTCGGTTAAAGTAGTCTTAGGGCCTCTGATGCAGATAACCACTGGCTACAATTCGAAGCACCGGGCGTTAGATCTCGCCCGTGTTCTGCTGATGCATGGCGATCTTGCACCTCGGCTAACCATTCAGACTATTCTCCAGGCGAGCGGATATGCGGTGGACGCCGCCGCGACACCAGCCGAAGCGCTGGCCAAGCTGGATGAGGGAGAATACGACCTCGTTTTGAGCGACGGCGAGAGCGGCGCCGATACCGCCGGACGCAATCTTCTGGCGTATGCCCGCGTCAAGGAGTATCGTCCGGCTACCGCCTTCATCACATCGGGCCAAAGCAAATCGAAAAGCCGTTACCAACGAGCAGCTTCCGAGGTCTCGATTTACACGGAGAATCTGCCGGCCCTGCTAGGGGAAGTGGCGGAACTGATCGGGGTCCGCGCCAGTCGCCGTCACCGTCCGTTGCGCCAGGCAGTCTGACCGGCACAGCTAAACCGCGCCATTCAGAAGGATTCGCTAAGACCAAGAAAAAAGGCCCGATGGCGGTTACGCCATCGGGCCTTTACCCGTCTAAGAGGTCTTTCGCCTTACTTGTGGCTAGCCCCGCCGCCACCACCAACGGGCAGACCCGTGCCGATTCCCGCACCGCCGGCAAGTCCACCACCGGCGCTGCTGTGACTGGCGGCCGCACTGGATCCGCCGCTGCTGCCTGCTGAAGTTCCGCGCGATGCGCCAAATCCACCGCTATACCCGCCGCCAAACCCGCCGCCAGAACTAGGACGGCCGTAGATGGCGCCTGTTCCGGTTCCGGCCCGGTATCCCGGGGTGTGCGACCCGTTGACGGCCAGTGCCAGCGGCGCTCGCCCGGGCGAAACGACGGGACCATGCCCGGTGATGCCGGGTCCACGGCGTACCACGCCGGTGGTGCCGCCCGCTGTGCCCCCGGAGTTAACAAAGGTCTGCACCGTGCCCGGACTCCAGTATCCGTAGCCGTACGGGCTATAAGCCATCCCGTTGCACGGAATGTAGGTGTACATGCCGTACCAGGGATTGAACGACCAGAACCCGGAACCATAGGAACCATAGCCGAACGGCATATAGCCGAGGCCGGAGCAGCCGCCCATCCCGAGCATCCCGAATCCGCCCCAGTAGCCCGGGCTATACGACGCCGAGCTGGAATTGAGCGAGCTCGCGCCGGAAACGTTCGCCATCGACATCAATTCCGCGCGGCGGTGGCTCCAGTGATCCAGCGCATCGGTCTCGTTCGCGTTGAACTTCTCTACCGCAGCCGTGGCGCCGAGCGCGCACATTCTGCCGGCTGCTACCAGCGTGGTGTCGGGGCCGATCTGCACCGCGGCCTCACCGCTGAACACCCTGACTTGCGCGGGTTCGAAACTGAACCGGTAGATGCCGGCTTTGGGCAGGGACACCGCAGCGTTGTTGACGACAACCGTGACGCTGGTGTCCTTGCTGATCTGGCCGGCCTCCACAATCGCCGATCCCTCCAACAATTCCAGGCGGGTATCGATCAGCCGGTTCGTGAGCATTTTGAAGCTGGCGTGGTCACCCAGGCGCAGAGTCACGCCGGGGGTCAGCAACACCTCGGCGCGCCCGTCCTCGGTGCGCAGCACGTTTCCTTCTTTGATGTCGGGGTAGTGGGTTAGCGACGATTCCACGGGTTGGCCGTTCAACTCCACCTGGCCCTCCGTGAGATTGACCATGCCGGACTTGGCGGACACAACATACTGCGCCTTGCCCGGAGCCGCAGTGATGGCCAGCAGTGCGATGGACAGGATTGCGATCCCTACCGGCTTCATCTTGCACCTCTCAAGTACAGTGTGACTCTATTGTATGGGAAGTCAATGGCCTGCCGGTAGCTATTTAGAGACAGAGGTGTTTACCGCTGCAACATCCAAGCGAGGCCGCCGCCTGCCGGTTGGGTCGCACGGTTCCGTGGACCCGGCGCGCCGTACTACCATCGTGTTTTGGTACCCGCGAACCCCCGAGTCTCCATCCTGATCCCGGTGTACAACGAAGCGGAGTACCTGGCGTCGTTGATCACGCGCCTGCTGGCGGTTCCGCTGTGGGAGCAGGTGCCGATCGAAATCGTGGCAATTGACGACGGTTCGACCGATGGGTCCGGGGAGGCTTTGGAAGAGATGGCCGGGCTGCACCCCGGCGCAATTCAGGTGATCCGGCACGGCCGCAACCGCGGCAAGGGAGCGGCGATCCGCACCGCCATCGATCACGCCTCCGGAGAATTCGCGGTCATCCAGGACAGCGACCTGGAATACAACCCGCTCGACCTGCCCAAAGTTCTTGCGCCGCTTCTGGAGGGCCACGCCGACGCGGTCTTCGGCTCGCGCTTCGCCAGCTCCGGCGAACGCCGCGTGATGTACTTCTGGCATTCGCTAGCCAATCATTTCCTGACCACCGTGGGCAACGCCGTGGCGGACCTGAATCTCACCGACATGGAAACCGGCTACAAGGCGTTCCGCCTGTCGCTGGTGCGCTCGATCCCGCTGCGCTGCAATCGCTTCGGTTTCGATCCGGAGATTACGGTCAAGCTCGCCCAGCGCCGCGTAGCCCTGTATGAGGTCCCCATCAGCTACCGCGGCCGCACCTATGAGGAAGGCAAAAAAATCGGCTTCCGGGACGCGGTGTGGGCCTTGTTCACCGTCCTCTGGTACGGCCTGCGGCGCGATATCTATCGCGACCGTGGCGCTGGCATGCTGGATGCCCTCTCGCAGACGCCGCGCTTCAACCGCTGGATGGCGGATACCATCCGCCCCTGGGTGGGCGCGCGCGTGATCGAAATCGGCGCCGGCATGGGCAACCTCACGCGGCACCTCGCCGCCGGCCGCAAGCTCTACATCGCGACCGATATCGACCCCGAGCACCTGGCCCGCCTGCGCGTGCGTTTCCAGAATCGTCCCAACGTGAAGCTGCGGCACTGCGACCTGGGCTCTCCGCAGGATTTCAGGGAGCTGGCCGGCCAAGCTGACACCGTGATCTGCCTCAACGTGCTCGAACATATCGAGAACGATGCCACCGGCCTGGCCAACATCGCCGGCGCGCTGGTTCCGGGCGGCATCGCCATCGTGCTGGTGCCGCAGGACCAGTCGATTTATGGCACGCTCGACGAGGAACTGGGGCACTTCCGCCGCTACAGCGAAGGCGAACTGCGCGCCAGGATGGAAGCCGCCGGCCTGGCCGTGGAGAGCGTGCTGCATTTCAACCGCATCACGCGCCCCGGCTGGTGGTTGAGCGGCCGCGTGCTCAAGCGCCGCAACTCCAGCCGCACCCTGCTCTGGTTCTTCGACCGCCTGGTCTGGCTCTGGCGCCGCATCGACGGCGCGTTTCCCTGGCCCTCCGTCTCCGTCATCGGCATCGGCCGCAAGCGCGACAACGGGAGCTGAGTACCGCCCGGGCAATCGAGCGCAAGCAGTTCCCCAGCTAGTTTGATGTGAACCGCGGGCGGCGGCACGACGCAAAAGCGCGGACGCATCCGAATACGCTCACGCAGTTCAGGCCGTCCCCTTTGCTTGTCCCCTTTGCTTGTCCCCTTTGCTTCCCTCGTTACTGCTCAGGCCGTCGCTTCGCTGCCATTCCATGCGTACTGCTTGCCGGTCCGGACGGCGAGCACGCCGAGCAACAAAGGAAGCGTGGAGTTGAAACCGGTTTCGACGCCGGTGAGCGGCTTCTGACGGGATTTCACGCAGTCCAGGAAGTTGCGGACGTGTGCGTGGTCCGCGGGTTGGCCATTGTAGGGGATGTGCTCGTTGACCGGATCGAACGGCGGCGGCGGAGCGGTCTGCCCGTGCGGTACACGCACGGGCAGCGGACGGGCGGTGTACGACGCGCGGCTGATATGGAGCGAGCCGACCGTGCCGAAGAAGAAAACGCCATGGTCGGCGAAGATGTCCGTGCTCGGCATCAGCGTGTTGGCGAAGCTCATGACGAACTTGTCGTACCGCCACGTGATGGCGAACGTGTCGGGTGGTTGCTCCGGGTTGGGCGGCGCTACGCGGACCCATCGGGCCGAAGCGGCAACCGAGAGCGGCTGGCCGGCATCGAGGTACCAGCGGACCAGGTCGCAGAGATGAACGCCCTGGTCGGTGATGATGCCGCCGCCGTAATCGTAATAACCGCGCCAGCTATGCTGACGGCCGGCCGAGTAGGGCTTGCGGGCGGCCGGACCCTGAAAGAGCTCCCAGTCGAGGTCAGCTGGAGGGTCGGTGGGCGTTTCAGGAGCTTGGCTATAGTGGCCTTGCCACTGCATTTGGGCGTGATAGATGGTACCGAATCGGCCTCCTTGGACCCATGGTTGGCACTTCTGGAAATGCTCCCAACTGCGCTGTTGCAGGCCGATTTGAACGACACGCCCCGATGTCCTGACAGCCTCGACGGCTCGCGTAGCGGCGTCAATGTTATTGGAGAGGGGCTTCTCGCAGTAGACGTCCTTGCCGGCCTGGGTGCTCTCGATAATCATCGGGGCGTGCCAGTGGTCCGGCGTCGCGATGAGAACGGCGTCAACATCTTTGCGCTCCAGGATACGGCGGTAGTCGACAACGGAATCGGCCGGCGCTGGCAGCGCGGCCGTTGTTTGGTCGCGATGGGGTTTGAAGACGTCGCAAACCGCAACGACCTCGCAGTCCGGGTTCGAGGCGAACACCGGAGCTAAGTAGGACCCCCGAACGCCAGTACCGATGGCGCCCACGCGGATCCGCTCGTTCGCACCCGCGGCGGAGCGCGCTAAAGCGGCCGTCAGGCCGGTACTGACTAAGAAAGAACGGCGACTGGTCATGTTGGAACGCACCTTGCCCGTATTGAGGGCTGGCACGATTCCAGCACATCGCACGGCGAGCGTCAATCGCTCCAAGCTCCGCTTTGAGGCCACGGTCTGGGCCAATTCACGTCTGCCGAGGAACTCGCCGCATGAGCTGGATTGGTTTCCAGCCGCCGCGCCCACTGGTTCCTACTCCACTGGCGAGGGCACGTGGCGCTTAATGAATGCATATGTGGTTTTGAAGAGGTTCAGGTCGTATTACACGAAAAACCAGTGACAGGCTACGTGTTTCCATTTTCCGACCCAACCGCAAAGGATGCCGCGGTCTGCACGGCGCCAGTAACGCCGTCGTGCGGGTTCTTCCTCGGTCGTCCAATCGCGCGCGGTTCCAGCACGCGGCGCATCTTCCGGCCCAGCGCGGCTACGAAGTCGGCTGAGCCGAATGGCCTCCCAGTCGCCGTGTGTGCGCGGATTGGTGCCCGTTCGTCGGGCTCCTCCGCCACTCCTAACTGCCAGCGCCATTCCTCCGGACCGGCGCGTGCGGCCCAGTACGCCAGATCGAGGCTTCCAGTTACATCCACTCCGGTCAGATGGGCGCGCGCGCTGGACCAGCGGTAGTCCGCTGCGTCCGCCACCATGCCGGCCCGCACCGGATTCCTCTCGATATAGCGCATGGCAAACAGCAGGTGCGCCTCATCCATCACCGTGGAATAGAAACGATTCTGCCAGAGGTGCCCGGTCGAGTGCCGGCGGGCATTCACGAAGTGCGCGTAACGGCAATGTGCGTGCCCCAAAGCGCGCGCCAGGGAATCCTCGCGCTCCGGCACCGCGATCAGGTGCACGTGATTGGTCATCAGGCAATAGCCAATCAGCCGGTGACGTGCCGGTTTGCAGTACCCGGAAATCAGCCCTAAATACGTGACGCGGTCGCCACAGCTATCAAACACGTCCTGCCGGTAATTACCGCGCTGCGTGACGTGATGAGGCAGCCCGACCGCGACGACCCGCGCGAGTCTTGACACGAGAAGTCGTGGTCGGCGGCGACTGTTCGCCTCAGAAAAGTGGGAACACGTAGCCTGTCACGGGTTTTTTTCACGGGTTTTTTCCTCTTCTGTTGGGTAACGGCCACAGTCCAGTCTGAAGGTCTCAAGAGCACCGTTGATGTCGTCTTGGTCGGACATTCTTAGCTCTTCGAGACCGTTGCGATCTATTGCCGATCATACCCCGAACTTACCGCCAACATCCAATCATTCAGGCCGCCGCTTCCGCATCAAGCAAACCCAAGCTCTCGGTGGGGCTGGAAGATGAGTCTCGAATTGGCTTGAAACCAGAGACAGAATCTCGAAGTACGGTTCGACAGCGCCAACAATGTCTCTGGCAGTCCGCTTTGGAGGGCCTTCGCTCAGACGTTCATCGGCGTTTCCAACTAGACTGAGCCACAAGCCGTTCTCGCCCAAATGACGGTTGACCTGCTTGGCGAAAGTCTGCCGTTTACTGGCGGAATCCAGCGTATGGAAGCAGCCCCGATCAAAGGCGAAGGCAAATGGCGCTCCCTCAACGTAGCTCTTGAGGAAGTTCAGCACGGCATACTTACAAGTGACATTAGCATAGGCAGCTTTTTCCCTGGCCTTCTCTATCGCAATCTCGGAACTATCAACTCCGACCACATCGAAAGTCCATTGTGAGAGCCAGATTGCGTTATCTCCGGTTCCACATCCGATTTCCAGAGCATTGCAAGGAGCAATTGGTGTGGTGGTCACGATTTGAATCAGGTTGAAATCCGGCTTGCCAATATCCCAAGGTGCCGAGCCTTCTTTGTAGTGTTCATTGAAACGATCTTCGGGCGTCATAATCTTCTTTTCCGTGGGTAACTGTCAGTCTGCCCCGGTCAATTTCAGCCACTTCCCACCGTACAAATACCACGTCTCCGACCCCTTCGCCAGAAAAACCACTGACAGGCTACGTGTTTCCATTTCGCTGCCCAAGTGCAAAGGATAGCCCGCTCTGCTCAGCGCCAGGCTATCCCCCGGGTTTACTCCTCTTACCCCAATAGATAGATACCTTTCCGAACCTTCGGGACCTAACGCAAGCCGCCATCAGGGCTTGTAGCGCTCCGACAGGTAGTCGAGCAGGCCATTGCGCTGCTCAGGGGTGACCGGGGCGCCCCATCCGACCATTTTCGTGACTTCGCGATTCCACTGCTCACGTGTGAGGCGCTGCTGGCGCATCATATGATCATCGTGGCAGGTCAGGCAGCTTGATTTGTAGCCGTCGGGTTCGGGTTGAGCTTCGGCCTCGGCCGCCGCGGTGGGAACAGGTTGCGTCCTGGATATCGTAACGGCCTTCGGTTGCGCGGCGTTGTAGAGGTAGCCGTTGGGATTCCATTCCGGCTCGAGCGGCTGGGATTGGCCGGATTCATTGGTGGCGCGCGCCATCAGCGTGTACTGCCCTTCAGCGGCTTTCCACTTATACGCGAACTTGCGGAAGCCGTACCGGGTGGGCCGGCCCGTGAAGCTCGCGGCGGACCATGTCTTGCCGGCGTCCACCGAGACTTCCACTTTGGCGACCGGAGAAGTGTTGGACCATGCTACGCCCTGCACGGTGATGACTCCCGCCGCAGCCCACCCGGCGGGACTTGCGATCACCGACTTTGGGTTGAGATCGGTGACGGGAACCATGTCCTTCGGGTCGACGGCGGTGCCTGGCGCGACGTGCCCGGCGGGATGCCGGTAGGCAGTCTTCATCCAGAAGCCATCGAGATTGTGATCGAGGAGTTCGATTCGGGTGAGTCACTTGACCCAGGAGTCGCCGGCCCAGCCGGGCGCGATAACGCGGAGGGGGAAGCCGTGATCGGCGGTGAGGGGCTTGCCGTTCATCTCCCAGGCGAGCAGGGTGTCGGGATGCATCGCTTTGCCGACCGCCAGAGTCCGCTGAAACTTCGGCATTTTGCCGAGGGGCACATCGGCGCCGTCCAGGAGTTGCGTGGCGGCGGGTTTCACGCCGGCTTTCTCCAGGACATCCTTGAGTCGTACGCCGGTCCAGCGAGCATTGCCGACGCTGCCGAAGCGCCATTGGGCCCCCGCGACGCGAGGCTGGTAAAAGGCGCGCCCATTTCCGGCACATTCCAGCGCGCTGACGAGCTCGGCACGGGGCAGCTTCTTCAAATCGGCGACGGTGAGGGTGAGCGGGTGATCGACGAGCCCCGCGATTTCAAGTTTCCACCCGGGGAGTTCGACTTGCGGAACCATTGTGTGGCACCGGACGAAAAAATGTTCGACGGCTGTGATTTCGTCGATGAAGGCTTCGACCGGCATCTCGAGGTCTTTTGGGCCGGGAGAAAGAGTGATGAGGCTGGCGGACGGCCCGGCCGCCTGGTTGCGGGGCGACAAAAGCGCCGCCGTACCGGCGAGGAAAAGGCCTCGTCGAGTGAGCTTGGTACCTTTCGCATCAGGAGTCATGTGGATCCTCTGGATCACGGTTCTGTCCATTGTATCCAGGGAGCGGGTGCGGTTCGACCTGAGCTACTTCTCAGTCAGACGTGCGATCTGGGCACCGTTCTCTTGCGCCCCGTGCTGCACATCGACCGCGCCCCGGCGCGGTAGCGCGACAGATTCCTGAACGCGTTTTGCCGATCCCTCACTGTTGGCGTTGCGAGGCATGGATCATTGCGCGGATGATCGCGTCGCTGACACCAGCTTGCTTGAGCTGCAGGAGATCATCCGTTTCGAGATGGAACTGGGCCGGCGAGACATTGATCTTCTCGATGATGATCTGCTCGCTAAGCCCGGCGTTTGTGAGCTTGAGCACGTCTGCGTTGGTTAACGGGGCTCCGGCACGCGGTTTTTCCGAGCCCTCTTGTGCCGCCGGACTGACGACTGGTTCCGGTTGGGTCGACGCAGTGGCTGGCGCCGCCTGGAGCTTGGCCAGAGACGCTGTTACTCGATTCTTGAAAGCGCCCGCGTCGCCGTGCGGAGGCCCGGCGCTGACCTGCGTCTGCATTTCGCAACTGTTTCCCTGGGCTTTCAGGACCACCCAGATGGTGCGCATCCCGGGACCGCCGCCGGTGGTGAACGAAGTGGTCAGCGCGGTGTTGTCGACACCTATGATCCCGTACTTCCCTGAGTTCTTGACGGTATCATTCACTGCGGGCCACAGCACGCTGCAAGGGACGATAAAGACATCGGATTGCATTTTGGCGAATGCCGGCACAGCAAGGGTCAGCAACAGGGTTACGTTTACGAATCGCTTCACGAAAAGTCCTCCTGAATCGGAAATACCAACGGCATAGCCTGGGTCTCCATTTCGGATGCCCGGCCGTGCTGGTATACCCCCAGCCGCTTTCCCCTAAACCAGGGGACCGACGGACCGTAACCCAACACAAAAGGCGTGAGCCTCTTCCGCGCGATTCATTCCTACAGTACCACTTCCTCCGCCGCCCGTCGGCGCCAGATCCCCGCCCTCACTTCTTCGGGTTGCGAATAGCTCCGGCCAGGTCTGCCGCCAGCGTCCGCGCGGTGTGCATGTAGGTCTCGTTGTTGGCGATGCGTTCCAGCAGCGGCAGGAACTGCCCCGCCGCCACCACCTGGTGGCCATCCAGCGCCGCATCCAGCGCGACCAGTGCTTTCATGACGCCGAGATGATCGTACTTGGCGGCGCGCTCCAGATCGATGTGCAGTTCCGCCGATTCCGCCATCCGTTCGAACCATTCCAGCAGCGTTTGCGCCGTAACATCCTCGGAGTAGTTGAACTTTACTTCGCCCTTGGCCTTGTCGCCCTCGTAGCGCAACAGTTTGGTTCCCATAAACGCCACTTTGGCGGGCGATTCGAGCGGATGCCGGAAATAATCCAGCTTCTCCACCAGGCCGAAAACGGTTGCAATCTCCTCGTCTGAGAGCTTGAATTTTACCGGCAATTCCTCGTCGGTCGCCTCCCGGTATTCCGCGTCGCCAGTGGCTTCGACACGCACTTCGATGTATGGCGGAGCGCTGCCCGGGAACGTGCGGGAAAAGAACAGGTGCCCGTCGCCGGCAGCCAAAACCATCGCCGTGCAGAGCAAAAGGGAGAGCCGGACCGCGACGTTCATGCCCGCTCAATCCTCGCCTGCGTTGCTTCGCGGGTGGCGTGGCAGATCGCCACGGCGAGGGCATCAGCTGCGTCCTCGGACTCAATCGTGGCCGCCAGGTGCAGCAGCGATTGCACCATCAATTGCACCTGCGATTTTTCCGCCCGCCCGTAACCGACCACGCTGGTCTTCACTTCGAGAGGCGAATACTCGGCCAGCGCCACGCCCGCCTCCGCCACCACCAGCAGCGCGATGCCGCGCACTTGTGCCAGCTTCAACGCCGTCTGCACGTTGGCCGAGTAGAAAATTCCCTCCACCGCCGCCGCTTCCGGTGCGTGCTCCCGCAGCAGCGCGCGCAGGTCGCCGGCAATTTTGAGCAGCCGCTTTTCAAACGGCCAGCCTGTGCTGGTGCGGATCACGCCGGCAGCCACCATGCGGTGGCGGCATCCGTCGCTGTCAATGATGCCGTAACCGGTGCGCGCCGACCCGCAATCGATGCCGAGCACCCGCACGTCAGCGCTCGAGGGCCTCCATCTCCTTCTCGTCGATATCGAAGTTGGAGTACACGTTTTGCACGTCGTCGTGCTCTTCCAGCGCATCGTTGAGCCGCAGCATGCCGGAAGCGTTCTTGCCTTCCAGCTTCACCAAGTTCTTGGGAACCATGGCGATCGAGGCCTCCAGCACCGGAATGCCGGCGGCCGCCAGCGCTTTCTGCACCGCTTCGTGGGCCTCTGGAGCCGACAGGATTTCCCAGCTCTCGCCGTCCTGGCGCAGGTCGTCGCCGCCCGCTTCCAGCGCGACGTTCATCAGCTGGTCTTCCCCCGCCTTTTCGCCATCCACGTAGATCTGGCTCTTGCGGTCGAACATCCAGGCGACGCAGCCCTGCTCTCCCATGTTGCCGCCGTTCTTGGAAAAGACATGGCGCAGCTCACTCACCGTCCGGTTGCGGTTGTCCGTGGCCACGTTCACCAGCACCGCAGCGCCGCCCGGCCCGTAGCCTTCGAACATCACTTCTTCGATCTGCCCGCCCTCCAGCTCGCCGGTGCCGCGCATGATCGCCTTCTTGATGTTGTCCGAGGGCATACTCGCGGCTTTGGCCGCCAGCACAGCGCTGCGTAACCGGGGATTGCCGTCCGGGTCGCCTCCGCTGCGTGCGGCGATGGTGATTTCCTTGATGATGCGCGTGAACGCTTTTCCGCGCTTCGCGTCCGTAGCCGCCTTCTTATGCTTGATGGTGGCCCACTTGGAATGGCCTGACATGGTAAACCTCGGAGTGACCCGGCCTCACACGGCCGGGAAAGAACTAGTCATGAATTCAACGTATTGAGGATAGCAGAATGGCCAGACCCGCTCAAGGCAAGTTCGGCACGCCGCGATCCGTTCGTAGGGGCCGGGCATGCCCGGCCCGGTTCGTGCGCCTAACCGGCGGCCGCTCCCGTTCCCCCGCCCTGCTGCGATGCCACGAACGCCGCCGTTGACCGCACGGTGCGCAGTTCCTGATCGTTCAGAAGAGCCTCGTCAATGCTCACCCCAAACTCGTTTTCGAGCTCGACCATGAAGGCGAAAATGCTCAACGAATCGAACTGGAACGCCTCCAGGGCAAGATCTTCGCCATCCGGCAGCGCCAGCGATTTTCCGGCCACCTTGTTGGCGCACGCCAGCACACGGTTCGTCAGCTCGACCATACCATTCACTCCTTAGCCACCGCGGCCCGGCGATCCACGAACAGGCGGTCCGCGTGCGCCGCAAAATGGCTCGCGATCTCGGCCCGTCGAACCTTGCCGGTGGCCGTACGCGGCACGTCCTCCACGAACACGACCGCCTTGGGCGACTCCGTAAACGGCAGCCGCTGCCGGCAGTACTCCAGGACGCTCTCCTCGGTCACGCTGCTGTCCGGCTCCTTCACCACGACGGCGCCGATCTCCTCGTCCACCCACTTGTTGGCAAACGCTGCCGACGCGAAATCCGAAACTCCCGGGATCGTGCCCAACACCTCATCCACCTCCAGCAGGTTGATCATGGCGCCGGAACGCTTGGCAATTTCGCGCACCCGTCCCGACACATGGATGAACTGGCGCCCCGCACCGTCCGCAATCGCGTAGCCGAGGTCGCCGGAATGGAACCATCCACCTGAGAATACTTCTTCTGTCGCCTGCTCGTTGTGCAGATAACCGCTCATCACCGAGTTGCCGCGGATGAGAATCTCGCCTTCCTCGCCCGCTTCAACATCGATGCGGACCTCCTGCCCCGGCAGCGCCGGCCCAATCGAGGTCCGCCGGCCCTTCGTCATCCACCGCTCATATTCCTCCACGCTCAAATCGGGCGGCATGACACAGGTAAAGTTGGTCACTTCGGACAGGCCGTAGCCTTGCACAATCCTCAGTCCGAGACGCGACCACGCGCTCTCCGCGATGGCGATGGAAAGCGGCGCCGCCGCCGAAACCGCGTAGCGCAGGCTCTTGCCGCGGCCTCCGCGCAGTGCGGGACGGTCGGCCAGCAGCCGCAGCAGGTTCGGCACCAGGCTCGCGATCTCGATCCGGTGCTCCTCCACCAGGGTCCAGAATTTCAGCCCGTCGAACCCCCGGCAGACCACCGTGTGACCACCGCCGCAAAGAACGCCCAGAATCGTGAACTCCAGCCCGTTGACGTGGTGCAGCGGCAACACGCAAAGCAGGTTCATCCCCCGCAGGATACGATGGTGCCTCGCCAGGGAGAGCGCATTCTGCGCCAGCGCGTAATGGGACTGAACCACCGCCTTCGGCATGCCGGTCGTCCCCGAGGTGAAAAAGATGAGGGCCGCGTCCGTCGGCTTGGGCGGCGCACTACTGCGGGTCTCCCTGACGCTGGCGGCCAGGCGCTTCAATTCGTCGAACCCGCACAGCCGTTCCACACCGGTACAGTTTTCGGCGAGCGCCGCCAGACAGGCTTCATAGAGGAGAAACCGGACGCCGGTGAACGCCGCGCGATTAGCGATGCGCGCCACCGGATCCCGGTGATTCAGAAGTACGGCGACCGCACCCGCCTCAAGGCATGCCAGCACGGCGAGCACGAAATCGAGCGAATTCTGCCCGAGGACGCCGATGCGATCTCCCCGCTGCAACCCCCATCCGCGAAGCACACCCACGCGGCGCGAGACTTCCGCATGCGCCTCGGCATACCTGAGCACCCGCCGCGGCGCATCGTCCAGGCCGGTCAGGAACGGAGCATCCGGCATCGCCGCCGCCTGCCGGGCCAGCACTCCCGTCACCGTCGACTCCGCCGGCGCCGCCGCACCAAACACATACCCCGGAGCATGGTGAACCGGCCGCAGCCAGTCAGTTCCCAGAAGCAGATCAGCGGTCATTTTGTGGCTACCACCAGTCCGCCGCGGCAGGCGCCTGGAAACCATTGCTCGCCCGGAAACGCCGCGACGCGCTGGTAGCCGCAGTGCTGGAACAGCCGGATCCACTCGCGGGGAAACAGGAAGCCGGGTCGCGGCCGGAACGCGGAATCGAGCGTGACATCCCACCAGCCTCGCAGGAAGGCGAAGACAAAGTCGAGCCGCCATCGCTTCCCTTCCCGCGGCGGCGAACCCTCTCCCAGAATCACAGTTCCCCCGTCCCGCAGCAGCGATCGCAATTCCTGCAAGCTGAATTCCAGGTTCCGCGCCGAATGGAACACGTTCACACCCAGAACCACGTCGAACTGTCCCGGCGCGAACCCCTGCGGCGCGAGCGGCTGGTCCAGGTCGAGCACCGCGAATCGGGCCAACCCTTCCCCTGCGTATTCCTGCTCGGCACGCTGCACGAAGAGCCGCCCGAGGTCGGTGAACCAGTATTCGGCAAGTTCCCCCTCCTTCAGCATCGGCAGACACCGGCGCAATACCGCGCCCACTCCCGCACCCACCTCGAGCACCCGCGCGCCCGGCTGCAACACGTCCGCCAGGGCGGCCGGAACCGGGTCCGCGTAGATCGACATGACAGCGTCCTGCCGGTGCACGCGCTCCCATAAGCACAGGTCGCCGCGCGGAAAAACGACACTCACGCCCGTCTGCCTGCCGCTCAGAAACGCAGGAGCATGATCGTAGCAGCGTTTCATCAGCTCGAAGATCGCCGCCGCTTCGGGGCAGGCCGACGCGGCCCCGGCGTACAACCGCGAACTCTCATCGGCGGGGCACGGCGCGGCTGCGCGCCACCCGCCGCCTTCGCGCACCAGGCACCCCTCCTCTGCGAGCACGTCGAGGACATAGCGCCAAAGATATTCCGCCTCCGGCGCCAGCCAGGCCGGTTTTGCGTTCGGCTCCTCCAACAACCGGAACTCGTGCGCCAGCCGGAAACAGAAGTGCGCACCCAGCCGGTCGATGTGGGCGTACGCCTCTTCCAGGCGATCGGTGAAGTAATGCGACGCCGTCAGTTCCACGCCCAGCCATCCAGATCGCCGCTCGATCCCCACTCGGCGATCATCCACTGCGCCGCATCGTCAGGGATCTCGCGCACCGCGAAGAGCCGGTGGTCGGGCGGCACTTGAATCCCGCCCAGAGGCGTGCCGGCCCGATCAATCTCGGCAATGTGGTTGGACAGCCCGGGCTGCGGCTCCTGATCGATGTGGACATTCTCCAGCGTGAAGTAAGTCCCGGCGCTGGTGAGAATCGTGTCTTGCAGCCACTGCGAACCAAACGGAATCTCGGTGCACATCCGGAGGGCATCGTCGAGAAGCAGGATGCGATGGCCCAGCGTGTCGGAAAGAATGAAGCCGCCGGGACGCCGGTGGATGCCGTGCGGCCGCACCAGTCCGCTGAGTATGGTCTCGGCGGCGCCGGTCTTGCGGTCGATCAGGATCAGCTGGCCCTGGTGAAACAGGGCGGCCAGCACCTTGCCGGCGCCCACCGCCAGCGCCGAGGTCACGTGCATGCCCCGCTCGGAGGTGCTGCGGCGCACCTCGCGGTAATCGGTATCCGGGTCGAACGAGGAGGATGGCCCGGGCGTCTTCGGCGCGAATCCGTGATCCGGCCCGAACCAATGCCAAAGCACCTCCCCTTCTACCGACATCTCCAGAATCAGGTCCGCGCCGGCGCTAGCCACCAGCAGCGTCCCCGCCTCGGTAAACTCCACCGTGTGCAGATGGTTGAACCAGGGGTGAGAGATCTCGCGGCGCGGCGCGCCTCTCTGCAGGCGCTCGACGCAGTTCCCGGTCCAGCTCGAACAGTAGATCGCATCCTTTCCGATGGCGAGTCCGGAGGCGCCCGCCACCTTCACATCGGCTGCAATCTGCCGCCTGGTCCAGTCGAGCAGAACGATGCGCCCGCCGTAGGATCGCTCCACGCGGCGCAGCAGTTCAGAAGCGTTGCGGTACACCGACGATTCCACGCCGAGCCTGCGATGCAGGGCGCGCGCCACCATCACGCGATGGAACGCCTCATTGGGCACCGAGACCAGGATGTACATTGGTCAGGCTGTCGCCGATTTGCTCAGCTCCACTTCCTGCTGGAGCCGGAGCATGTCGTCGTAGGTCTCGCGCCTGCGGACCAGGCGCGCCTGTCCGCCGTCGATCAGGACTTCTGCCGGCCTCGGCTTGTTGAGGAAGTTGGATGCGAACGCAAATCCGTAGCCGCCAGCGTCGAGCACGGCGAGCAGGTCCCCTTCATGAAGCGGGGGAAGCAGGATTCCTCTGTCGGTCTTGTCGTAGCGCGGGGCTCGTCCGATGTAGTCGTCGGAGAATGTCGTGGATCCGACCACGTCGGTCGGCACCGGCTGTTCGTCACTATCCCGGTTGGCAAGGGCGATGCGCCGGTAGCCACCGTACACGCGAAACGTCTCGCTGCTGATGTGACTCACCGTGGTATCGACGCCCACCACCTGCCCGCCCGCCGCGCGCCGGTCTACCGCCACTACCCGGGACAGCACATACCCGGACGAAGCCACCACGCTCCGGCCCGGCTCGAGTACGAGCGACACCCGCCGCCCGATCGTGCTCGAAAGATCCTCCAGCATGCCGTTCATGCTGGCGCCGAAGAATTCCCAGTTGAAGTCGTCCGGGCCGCCCGGCATGTAGGGATAGCCGAAACCGCCGCCGATGTCGACATACTCCAGCGTTTCGCCGAGCTGCTTGCCCACCTCCATCAGGTACGGGAACGGCTCCAGAAAATGATGGATGTGGATGGTGCCGGTGCCGCGATAGTAGTGCACGCCCGTGAGCCGCAGTCCCTCACGTGCCGCGATGTCGCGCGCCTCGGCAATCTCGCTGGTCTTCACTCCCATCCGGCTGTAGAGCATCTTGTCTTCCAGGTGGATGCGCATGCCAACTCCCCGCATGACGTTGAGATTGCCGCCGTGCCGCCGCTCGAAGTCATGCAGATGGGCCGCATACTGGCGGAGCTGGCTCAGCGAATTCACATTGACGCGAACCCGGTTGGCAAAAATGTTCTGAAAGTCGTCCGCGCTGATATTGCTTCCACTGTAGACAATGTCCTTGGACGCGAAGCCGGCATGCAGGGCCATCACGGCATCGCCCCACGTGTTGGCATGGATGCCGCCGCCCAGTGCGTGGATCAGCCGCATCAGCGCCAGGTTCGCATTCGTTACGCACGCGTAGTGAATTGTCACCGGCGCATACGGCACGGCACTCACAATCCGGCGAAACGACCGGCGCACCTCGTCGGCATCGTAAACGTAGAGAGGGGTCCCGAACTCGCTGGCCAGGCTGGCGGACGAAACCCCTCCGATTGACATCTGTGCTTCGGTTGCAGTGAGCATAGTATTCCCTCAATACTTCGTGCGCTTCGTGCGCAGAGCCGCTTATATGGCCGCCTCCGCAGCTAGTTCCTGGGTTCGAAAACCAAAGAAGTCCCGGATGGCGGACTGGGCTTCCGATTCGTAGAGAGTCGGTGAATGGCTGACCCCTGGGATCTCTACCGATTTGGCGTGAGGCAGCACCTCTTGCATGCGGGCTATCGTGACCGGGGAGATTACGTCGCTCAGCGCTCCGCGAATCAACAGCAGCGGCATGGTTAAACGGCTCGCCTGTTCCCACACCACCTTCGATTCCAGGTCCGTCCGCCGGAGCCCGGCGAGCTGGTTCACCAGTCCATCGGCCATCCGGATCACCGCAGGGTCGCAGTCGAAACATAGCCCGCCTCCCGGCGTGGCTTTCAAGTAATGTGAGACATACTCTTCCTGCGTTTCAGCGTCCATGCGATCCATGCCCGGGCGCGTGGCGTGAAACCATTCCACCGCCTCCTGCAGGCTGGCAAACTCGTTCGGCGCGGTCGCCGGGCGCGCCCCGACGCGGAGTAATCCGGCCATATTGCCACCGATCGCACAATCGTTGAGGATCAATCGGGTCACCCGGGCCGGGTACGCGGTCGCGAACATGCGGGCAATAAAGCCGCCCAGCGAGGTGCCGATCAGCCCGACCTTCTCAAAACCCATAAGATTGATGAACTCGCGGACGTCCTTCAAATACTGATCGAAGCGATACCTCTCCGGCGGACCCCAATCGGTCTCGCCCCGGCCGCGAAAATCGAGCGCGATCAGGCGGACGTGAGGCACCAGCAGTGGAGCAATCGAGTCAAAAGCGCGGGCGGTCTGCACCAGACCGGGAAGAGCGATGATGACTTCCCCTGCGCCGCCATAATCGACGTAGTGGTGGCGCAACCCCCGCACAACGATGTAGCAATCCTCGTGGGTCAGCCCCCTCCTGGCCACACTTTCCCTCCGTGACGGCTATTCTCAGCTGTTTCCGGCGTTGTGTCAAGGCGCACGGACAAGGATTTTTCTGGCGGAGTACTGGTTCCCTGCGCCTGGGCGGCTGCTGCCGTATTTTCAGGGATCCAGCGCCGAATGTACGGTAACATGCGGAGGGTTCCGCGCCTGGCGATCCCACCCTCTGGAACCCCGCCCTCGGCCGGCCCAATCCTTTCCCGGCTTAGGCCGGGGAAAGAACCGCCGCGTCCCAGGCGCTATGATGGACTCACTGGATGCGACGCTTTCTGAGGGTCTGGCGTGTAAGGCATGCGTGGTTTGCGGCCGTGATTCTGGGCGCGGGACTGCTGTTTCGTCCGACCGTTGCACAGGATTCGCCGGCCGGGACCGTCCCGTTGCGGCTGATCGTCGTCAATTCCCTGGCCGAGGCGCAGCGGATCCTCGAACTACTGAACCGTGGCGCGGACTTCGGCGTGCTGGCCCAGGAAAAGTCGGTGGACGCGACGGCGGCCGACGGCGGCTGGATGGGTGAGGTCGCTCCCGGGACCTTGCGGGCCGAGTTGCGCGATGCGCTGCGGGGTCTTCAACCGGGCCGCATTTCTCAAGTAATCAACCTGCCGGCCGGCTTTGCCATTCTGAAAGTTGTCCCGGCGTCCGAGTTAGCCGCGGCCCGGGAGGCGGAGCGCGCGATCCAGCAGGCGCTGAGTCCCACGAATGGCGTCCGCTACGCATTCGACCTTTCCGGCCTCTTCGAGGCCGAAACCGCTCTCGGGGACATTCCGAAGCCGCCCGGTTGGAGCCAGAATCTGCAGCAAATCTGCTTCGCCCGCCGTAAGTCGCTGGAGGTGGCCCGCGAGGGCACCGCAAAGTACCTCGATCCGGCTTCCGAAGGGGCGCAGACCCGGTCCGCTTACGACACGATGTCGATGCGGGTGGCGCTGGGGCAACTGTGGGCGTATGACGGAAACATGGACCAGGCGATCGAGCAGTGGGAGATTGTCTACCGGAGTGTTCCGGCGTCCTCCGCGGATACCGTGTCCTACCTGGATGAGCTTCTCGGTGTCGGCTACCTTCACAAGTCCGAAATGGAGAACGACGCCTACCGCAAGCCCGGCGACAGGTGCCTGTTTCCGCCGCGCGTCAGCACCGCGTACCGCCTGCCGGCGGACTCGGAAAAGGCGGCCCAGCATTTTCTGAAGTATCTCGAGCGGAAGCCGGACGACCTCGAAGTGAAGTGGCTGCTGAATATCTCCTACCTCACGCTGGGTAAGTACCCGAATGGAGTTCCGAAAGCGTATCTGCTGCCGCCCGCGCAGTTCGCCTCGGCCGAGGATATCGGCCGGTTCATCGACCGGGCTCCTGTGGCAGGCTTGAACAGTTTTTCGATGGCAGGCGGCGTTGCGGTGGATGACTTCGAGGGCAACGGCCGTTTCGACGTGGTCACGTCGTCGCAGGGCACCTGCGCCCCCATGCACTACTTTCATAACAACGGCGATGGCACGTTCTCAGACCGCACCGAGAGCGCCGGCCTTTCCACTCAACTGGGCGGCCTCAATCTGATGCAGACCGATTACAACAACGATGGTTGCATGGATCTCCTGGTTCTGCGCGGCGGCTGGCAGACTGTTCCGCAGCGTGTGTCTCTGCTGCGCAACAACTGCAATGGCACCTTCACTGATGTCACTCTCGAGAGCGGCCTCGGCCAAGTGACCGCGGATACGCAGACAGCCGTATGGGTCGATATCGACAATGACGGCTTCCTCGATCTTTTCGTTGGCAACGAGGTCGGCCCCAACCAGCTCTACCACAACAACGGCGACGGCACTTTTACGAATATCGCTCACGCCGCGGGTGTGGACCGGGTCGCCGTGACCAAGGGAGTCGCCGCCGGGGACTACGACAACGACGGTTACATGGACCTTTACGTTTCCAACCTGCAGGGCGCCGGCTCGCTCTACCATAACAATCACGACGGCACCTTCACCGACATCGCAAAGCAAGCCGGCGTGCTGGGCTCCGGACGCGGCTTCGCCACCTGGTTTTTCGACTATGACAACGATGGCTGGCCGGACCTCTTTGTCACCAGCTTCTATATGTCCATCGAGGAGACCCTCAAGACCTACTTCGGCCTTCCGCATAACGCCACCACGTTGAAGCTGTACAAGAACCTCGGGAATGGAGCCTTCCGCGACGTCACTGAGGAAGCCGGGTTGAACAAGGTCTTCATGCCGATGGGCGCTAATTTCGGCGATGTGGACAACGACGGCTACCTGGACATCTATCTGGGCACCGGCAGTCCCTCATACGCAGCCATGGTTCCGAACGTCTTGCTGCGCAACAAGGAGGGGAAGTCCTTCGTCGATATCACCGCATCCTCCGGCACCGGCGAGTTGCACAAGGGGCACGCGATTGCATTCGCCGACATGGACAACCGCGGCGATGAAGATATCCTGACCGTGATTGGCGGCGCCGAGCCGGGAGACAGCCACGCTTTTCGCCTGTTTGAGAACCCCGGCCACGATAACGACTGGATCAGCCTCAAACTCGTCGGCGTGAAAGCGAATCGCCCCGGCGTCGGCGCGCGCATCAAGGTAACCGTGAGCAGCGCCCGTGGAACGCGTTCCATCTACCGGACGGTCGGCAGCGGCGGGTCGTTCGGCGCCTCGCCGATGGAGCAGCACATCGGACTAGGAAAGTCGGCGCAAAACGTGAGCCTGGAAATCCTCTGGCCGGGCGACATCGGAAATGCGCAGCGCTTTAGCAACGTGGAGAAGAACCAGGCCATCGAAATCCGCCAGTTCGCCCGCGATTACAAGCGGCTGGTCCGGCCTCGCGTTCGCTTAGGAGGCCTTCACCGGGAACCCGCGGCGACCGCAGCCGAATCGCAATCCCGCAGCCGTTAGCTATATGCTGCATCCTGCCCAAGCCGGCCCTTGTGGAGCTCGCCGGCGGCGTGCTGCGCCTGAACGGCTCATGGCGCCCGCCGCTGCATTATTGCTCATGACGCTCGCTGTCGCGCCCGCGCGGATGCGCGCCGCCCAGTCTTATCCCGTAACCGGCATCATCCTCAAGGTCGACCAGCCGCATCGAACCATCGTCGCGTCCATTAACGCCATCCCCGGCTACATGGAGGCCATGGTGATGCCGTTTTCCGTGCGAGAGCCGCAGGCGCTCAGCGGCTTGCAGCCGGGCGCCTTCGTGGACTTCACCCTGGTTGTGGAGAAGGATGACTCCTATGTTCTGGACATCCGCCTGCATCACTTCCAAAGCCTGGAACAGGAGGCCCTGCGCGCGCGGCGGCTGCAACTGATCGAGGAGCAGGATCAAGGCATCGCGCGAACCAACGACCTGTCACCAGGCCAGCTCGTCCCCGACTTTACCTTGATCGACCAGACCGGGCGGCGCGTCACCCTCTCCGAATTCCGGGGCCGGATCGTGGCGCTCACATTTTTTTACACCACCTGCCCGCTCCCCAATTACTGTCTGCGGCTCTCAAACAATTTCGCGCGCTTGCAAAAGCGCTTCGCCGGCCGTTTGGGAAAAGACCTGGAGCTGCTCAGCATCACCTTCGATCCTGTGAACGACCAGCCCGATGTTCTAGCCAGGTACGCCAGCACGTGGAAGGTGGACCCCAGCTCATGGCACTTCCTGACCGGGCCGCCGCCGGCGGTGAAAGCCGTGTGCCGGGAGTTTGGCGTCAGCTTCTGGAGCAGCGACGGCACATTCACCCATGCGCTGCGCACGGCGGTCATCGACCGCCAAGGCAGGCTGGCCGCCAACCTGGAAGGCAATGAGTTCAGCGCGGAACAGCTGGGCGACCTGGTGCAGTCCACCCTGGAAGGCGCCCGATAGCGCGGCGAGGTTGGGAACGTTCTCCTGGCGTTGCTCGCTGGGGGCGCGATCAGGCGCCCGGCTCTTCCGATTCCCCTTTTACCAGACCCTGCACGCGTTGGCGCTTACCATCGGCTGGCCGGCCTTGCAGGAAAACGCCCGCTGAAATTCCGGCATGTTCTGTACCACGCCGTTCACCCTCGCCCTGGCAGGCGCATGCGGATCCGTCTTCACCTGCAGGCGCAGCGACTCTTCCCGCTCGCTTTCGCACCACACCTGGCCGAAGGACAAAAACACCCGCTGCTCGGGGGTGAAGCCGTCCAGCTTCTGGCGGCTTTCGCCGATCGTGTTCAACAGGGCCATGAGCGCAATGCGCACGCCGCCGTTGTCCGCTGTGTTCTCGCCCAGCGTCAGCTTGCCATTCACGTTGGCGCCGGGCGCCACCTCGAACTTCGAGTACTCCTGATCGATGCAGGCCGCGCGCTTCTCGAATTCCTTGGCGTCTTCCGGCGTCCACCAGTCGCGCAGGTTGCCCTGGGCATCGAACTGGCGGCCCTGATCGTCAAAGCCGTGGGTCAGCTCGTGTCCGATCACGGCGCCGATACCGCCGAAGTTCACGGCATCGTCCATCGCGTTGTCATAGAACGGCGGCTGCAGGATCCCCGCCGGGAAGTTGATGTTGTTCATCAAAGGGTCGTAGTACGCGTTCACCGTGGGCGGCGTCATAGTCCACTCCTGGCGATCCACCGGCTTGCCGATCTTGTTTAGCTGCCGCTGGAACTCAAACGCCTCCGTGCGGTCCGTATTGCCCACCGGGTCGTCGCGCCGGATCGCCACGCTGGAATAATCGCGCCATCGCTCCGGATAGCCGATCTTGTTGGTGATGGCATGCAGTTTCACCAGCGCCTGCTTCTTGGTTTCCGCCGTCATCCACGGCAATTGTTCCAGGTCCTGCCCGAGCGCCTTTTCCAGGGCGTCCACCATTTTCAGAGTCCGCGCCTTCCCCTCGGCGCCGAAGGTCTTCTCGACGAACTTCTTCCCCAGCGCTTCACCCAGCTCGGCGTCCGTGAAGTCCACGCACCGCTTCCAGCGCGGCCGCATCTCGGTGGTGCCCGTCAGGGTCTTGCCAAAGAAGTCGAAGTTCTCTTTGACGAACGCCACGGGCAGCAGGCGCGCATCGGAATGCAGCAGGTGCCACGTCAGGTAAACCTTCCAGTCCTCCAGGGTGAAGTGTTGGATCGCGCCGTTCAGCGCTTGCAGGAACCCGGGCCACGCCACGTCGATGGCCGCGAAATCCGGCGACCCGCTCTGGCGCAAATATTCCTTCCACGCAAAGGCGGGGGTAAGCGCTTCCATTTCCCGCTCGCTCATCTTGTGGTAAACCTTCTCCGGATCGCGCCGCGACACGATGTCCAGCGAGCCCTGGGCGAGCGCGGTCTCAATCTTCATCACCGTCTCCGCGTGGGCCTTGGCCACCGCCGGTTGCTCGCCTGCCAGCACGAACATGCGCGCCACGTGCTCTACATATTGACGGCGCAGCTTCTCGCTCTCCGCGTCCTGCTTCACATAGTAGTCGCGCTCCGGCAGCCCCAGGCCGCCCTGGTCGATTTGCGCGATCACCTGGTTGGAGTCCTTGAAATCCTGCCCGGAGCCGAACTGGAACATAACGTCGGCGCCGCCGCGCTGCAAATGCGCGATGGCTGCTGCCAGCTGCTCCTTGTCCCTGATGCCGCGGATCCGCCCCAGTTCGGCGTCGAGCGGCTTCAGTCCGGCGGCCTCCACCGCCTTTTCGTCCATGCAGGCCGCGTAGTAGTCGCCGATCAGGCGAGTCGTGGCGTCGCGCTTCGGGTCCGGCTTGGTGGAAGCCTCCAGAATCTCGTGCAGCACGTCACGATTGTGCTCTTCCAACTGGCCAAACCGGCCCCACCGCGACTGATCCGCTGGAATCGGATTGTTCTTCAGCCAGCTGCCGCACGCATACTGGTAGAAATCCGTGCACGCATTCGCCGTAGCGTCGATATTCTTAACGTTGAATTCGAGCACGCTGGCCGGCTGATCCTTGGTCTGCCCGGAAAGACTCCAGGCGGCCAGCGCGAGAACAAACAGGGTCTTGTACAATGCCAGACTCCTTCCCTTCCACTCTAGCCTGTCCGGTCCCCTGCGGACTAGGCGCACCGCCTGCGGGCCGTGATCGGCACCCAGCTGCCCTGGCGCGGGCCGCCCACCCTGCCGCGTCGAGAGTCGTCACAATATTTCCGAATGCGCCCAGGCCTCACCCTCGCCATAAGCAGCTACGGCTCGTGCTTGCGGGCCTTCACGAAATCGATTTCCTGCTGCTTGGGAATGCCGGGCTCGAAACATCGCCGGCAGCGCGCTTCGTAAAGATCCGCCGCGCCCACCACAATCAGGTCCTCGGAGCCGCGCAACCGCTGCGTGTGCTTGGCCGGGTTGCCGCAGCGCACGCAGACTGCCAGCGTCTTGGTGATGGATTCGGCCTGCGCCAGCAAATCCGGAATTGGCGCGAACGGCCGCCCCAGGTAGTCCGTATCCAGCCCGGCGATGATCACCTGCTTGCCGCTGTCGGCCAGGCGCCCCGCCACATCCACCAGCTCCGGGCCCATGAAATTGGCTTCGTCGACGCCCACCACTTCCGCCCGCCAGTCGATCCGCTCCAGCATCTCGCTGGCGCCGGAAACCACCTGCGAGTTCAGGCGCAGGTCGCCGTGAGAGACAATTTCCCCGGCCGAATAGCGGTCGTCGATGACCGGCTTGAACACCGCTACCCGCTTGCGGGCGATCATGGCGCGGCGCAGGCGCCGGATCAGTTCCTCGCTCTTGCCCGAAAACATGGGCCCACAGATGACTTCAATCCAGCCCGCTTTGCCGGTGACGATATCCATAAGAACCGTTCAGCATCCCACAGTTACAACTCTGCCGCCACTGCCGCCACCTGCTCTTCCAGTGCTTCGAGCCCCTCCGCAAAAAAGTGGTCGGTTGCTTCGATCCAGATGACGCGCTTCGGCGCCGCCCATCGCGCCACGGCGGCTTCCAGCTCGGCTCGCGGTCCGTATTGGTCGTTGGTGCTCTGCAGGAAGACCTTCGGAGTGGCGCAGCGTTCCAGGTACACGGCAGCTCCCATGGAGGTGGGAAATCCCGCCGCCATGAGAAAACGCGCGGCGCCCATTTCGCATCCCAGACGCGTGATGACCCGCGCGCCGAAGGAGAAGCCGGCCAGCGCGTGAGGCAAACCCGAATACCGCGCGCGCAGCCATGCCAATGCCGCGCGGGCGTCTTCGATCTCTCCCTTCAGGTCCGCGTATTCTCCCTGGCTGCGGCCCACCCCGCGATAATTGAACCGCAGCACCACCAGCCCCGCGCGGCGCAGCCCGCGCGCCAGCCGGTAGACCACCTTGTTGTGCAGAGTCCCGCCGTGCTGCGGGTGCGGATGGCACACAACCACCGCGCACCAGGGCTCGCGGTCGTGCGGTTCCTCCAGCAGCCCTTCCAACCGGCCCGCGGGCCCGGCGATTTCGTGCGATTCAATGCGGCGCGTCATGGGCTCTTTACATGCGGAGACAGCGACAAAAAGAGTTGGCAGGCGGATCGCCTGCCCCACTAGCGGGCGCGCCAGGAGCGGGACGGGCCCTTCCGTGTCAACCCGCCGCTGACCTAGTTCGTCCGGTAATTCGTGAACTGCATTTCCAGCCCGAAATCAGCCGCGCGCAAGAGCTGGATGGCCTGCTGCAGGGTATCGCGGTCCCGCCCGGCGACGCGCACGAAATCGCCCTGGATCGATGCCTGCACTTTCAGCTTGGCGTCTTTGATCGCTTTCACGATTTCGCGCGCCTTCTCGGTCGGGATGCCCTGCTGCAGGGTAATTTCCTGGCGGACCGTCGATCCGGCCGCCGGCGTCACCGCCGCGAAGCTCAGATTCTTCAGCGGCACCTTTCGCTTGACCAGCTTCGACTCCAGAATATCCACCACTGCCTTGAGCTTGAATTCGTCCTTGCTGGCCAGCACGAGCTTGGCGTCCTTTTCGTTGAACTCGATGCTGGAATGGGAATCCTTCAAGTCGTAGCGCTGCTGGACTTCCTTCTGCGCCTGCTGCACGGCATTCAGCACTTCCGGAATTTCGACCTTCGAAACCACATCAAAACTGTTATCGGGCATAGTCTATTCGGGTGCTCCTGGCTCTTCCGGGCCGGACGCGTAATCCAGGCCCAGGATCGAGCCGGAGCGCCGGCGCAGCGGCTTCACCCGGTGCACGGGCTCGGGCCACGGGCTCTGTTCGCCTTCGGCGGCCGCCGCTTCCTCTGTCCCGGTGGGCAGCGACTCTATGTCCATCAGGTCCTCGTCCGCCACTGGCGCGCCGGAATGAGCCGGCAAGGAACGCTTTGCCTCCTGGCTTTCCAGCGCCGACAGAACGTGCCTGGCGATTTCGTCCACCATCCGCTCCATCGAAGCATCTAGCGCAACCGTCACCGCGGCGCGCACCTGCTCGGCATCCACCACGGCCACGAACGGTGCTGCCGCCGTCGCGGTTTCAGCCGCCGCGGGACGCGGGGCGCCCAAGCCGCCTTGCGCGTTTTGGCGGCGCGTTTCCTGCGCTCTCTCCGCCAGCGGCCCCACTGCCCCTACCAGCGCCGAGGCTTCAAACGGCTTGTGCAGCACTCCGTCGGCTTCCACCCGCTGGGCTTGCGCCTCATCCACTTTTTCCAGGACGCCGGCGGTGAGAATCACGCCCACGTGCCGGTGCTGGGGGCTCATCTTGATGTACTGGCAGATGTCGTAACCGCTGCGGCCAGGCATGACCGTGTCCGCCACAATCACGTCCGGATCCACGTCCTGCAGCCGGATTAGCGCGGCCTCGGCGTTGCTGACGGTGACGACTTCGTAGCCTTCTTCGGCCAGGATGCGCTCGCCCATCCGCTGCGCGTGCGGGCTGTCATCCACCAGCAGAACGCGGCTCATTGCTTGATGGTACTACCTCCCGCATCCCCCGGCTGTGGTTGGGTTGCGGCCGGCGCTGGTGCGGTTGTTTCCTTCTTTTTCTTTTTGGCCTGATCTGCCTGCGCTTTCTTCTGCGCCTTGGCCATCATCTCCTGCTTCTTCTTCATCAGTTCCTGCTGCTTCTTCATCAGCTTGGCCTGCTGCCCCGGCGTCATCTTGCCAGTGTGGTTTTGAGGCAGGGCAGCGTCCGGGCCGGACGACGCGACGGGAGTCAGGGCCGGCTTCCCGCCTGGGGCCGGCTTCTCGCCCGGGGCGGCCTTGGCGGCTTCTGGCGCGGCCGGCTGCGTCTGCGTTCCGGGGTTCTGGCGGGCGTCCGGAGCCGCATCAATCAGCTTGCTGTCGTTCACCGTGGATACACTCACATCGCTCCCGCCGCTGCCTGCGGTGACTCCCGTGAGGCCGTCCGTCGCACCGCCCTTGGCGGAGGCGGGTACGCTCACCGGCGTGTACGGTTTGAGTGTCTCCATCCGCGGCGACCCGGACTTGGCCGAGTTCAGCGTGTCGGGGCGCGAGGTAAACGGTCCCACTGCCTTGCTCAGCAGGCTCCGCTTCCGGCGGTTCTCCATTTCGTATTTCTGGCGCGCGTAAGCTACCGGGTCGGCCTCCGGCACCGGCCGGTTCCGGGCCTTGAGCTGACTGGTGGCTGCGGCCACGTGCGGACTCAGCGGATAGTCGCGAACCAATCTCGTATACGCCGCCGCCTCCTGGTCTTCGTACCGATCCCCCATGCGGTGGTAGGAATCGGCTTCCAACAGCAGCGCGTCATCCGCGCGGCTGTACAGCGGGAACTGGTCGGTCAGCGCGGTCAACCGGTTGGCAGCGGCCGGAAAGCTGCCTTTGCTCTTGTAATAGAACGACCCCACACGAAACTCCGCGTCCCCCAGCACCTCCTGGGCGATCCTCAGGTACTGCTGCGCGTCGGGTGCGAACTTGCTATTGGGAAATTGCACCAGCAGCTGCCGGCATTCGTCCTCCGCGCGGCGCGCGTGCAGCGGGTCGCGATCCGCTTTGTCCATTTGCTGGTACTGCATCTTGCAGACTTTCTCCTGCGCCTCCGCGGCTTCCTCCAGCTGCGGATAGAACAGGATGAAGTCCTTGTACTCGGCCTCGGCCTGCGCCAGCCCGTGGGAGCCGCCCTCGCGATACCAGCTATCGGCCACCGCCAGCTTGGCTTTGGCCAGGTACTCGCTGGTGTCGTAGGTATTCATCAGGGTTTGCAGCGTCAGCCGGGCCTGTTCGTAGCGGGCGTGTTCGATGTCGTCGATCGCCCGGTCGAACAGCACCTTATCCGGCTGCTGCGTATCCTTGGTGATCGGGTTCTCGTATTTCTTCTTCCCGCAGCCGGGGGTCAGCGCCAGGGCGCACAGCACTGCCAGCACGGCAGCAGGACGGATGACATTTCGCGACATAAGAGGCACCGATTTCACTTCACTAGCTCCAGCAATCTGCCGCCAGGTGTTTTGCCGCCGATCGCATCAGCACTGTATGGCGGTCGCCTGGGCGGCAATTTCCCGCATCTCGCGCGTAGTGGCTTCCGGGTTCGGACTGTGAAAGATGGCCGACCCTGTGACGATCCATTCACACCCCGCGCGTACTGCTTCGGCCAGATTCTCCGGGTGGATCCCGCCGTCGATTTCGATGGGAAAAGCTAACTTCTTCTCGCGCCGCATGCGCTCCAGCTTGCGGGCCTTTTCGAACACATACGGAATCAGCTTCTGGCCACCCCACCCCGGGTTCACGCTCATGAGTAGCACGTAGTCGGCCACTTCCAGCACGTCTTCCAGTACCGCCACCGGCGTGGCCGGATTCAAAACCACACCCGCCATCGCGCCCGCTTCTTTGATCATGGTCAGCGTCGCATCCAGGTGGCGGCAGGCTTCATAATGCACCGAAACCGAATTCGCGCCCGCCTCGACGAAGGCCTTGGCGTACCGCTCCGGACGCTCGATCATGAGGTGGCAATCCAGGTGCGCGCGCGTGGCCTTGCGAATCGATTCGACCACCGGCGGCCCGATCGTAATATTGGGCACAAAATGGCCGTCCATCACGTCGAGATGGAGGATGGTGGCCCCGCCGCGCTCCACCGAAGCGATTTCTTCGGCCAGGCGCGCGAAGTCCGCGGACAGAATGGAGGGGACGATTTCAACCATGTGCGGATTCGTCTGATTTTATCACAGCGGCCCAGAAACCATCTCCCGCGTCGCGGCCCGGAAGGCGCTCCCACACGGCAATGGCGCGCCCCGCCGCTGCTTCCGCCACCACCTGCTGGTTCTCTTCCGGTTCCAGCGAGCAGGTGGAATACACCAGCCGGCCGCCCGGCGCCAGCACCGCCAGCGCATGGCGCAGGAGCGCGGTTTGCCGGCCTTGCAGATCGGTCAGATCGTCCGGCCGCAGGCGCCACTTGATCTCCGGGTTGCGCCCCAGCGTCCCGGTTCCCGAGCACGGCGCATCCACCAGGATGCGGTCGAAGCGGCGCGCCAGCGGCAGCGGCTTCGTTCCATCCAAAACCACCAGCTCGGCTGCCATACCCTTTAATTCGCGCAGGCGATGCAGGTGCAGATCACAGGCCACGGCGCGCACGCCGGCTTCGAGCGCCTGCGCCGTTTTGTTGCCCGGCGCCGCGCACAGATCGAGGAACGCATGGCCCGGTTCGAGCTCGAGCAGCGGCACGATCGATTGCGAGCCGATGTCCTGGAAACGCGTGCCCGCCGAGGAAACACGCACATACTTCTCCGGCTCTTGGAGCGCCGCCAGAGCGATGCCGCGCGCGGCGTCGCGACCGTGATGCCGCTCCCAGCGTTCCAGCAGCCACTCCGGACACGAAAGCTCCACCTCGCGGGTGGGCCACTCGACCGGCGCGCGGTCCACTTTGCGGAGCACCGCATTCACCATCCCCGCCGCCGACCGCTTGCGCGCCCGCTTCACCAGTTCCACGCTCTCCGCAACCGCCGCATGTGCCGGGACGCGCGCCAGGTAGCGAAGCTGGTAGATGCCCATCCGCAGCGCCTGCCGCACTTCCACGTCCAGCCGCCGCGGGCCGCCATAATGCTCGATCAGAAAATCGAGCTGCGCCCGGCAGCGCAGCACGCCGAATACAATTTCGGAAGCGAGGCCTGCATCGCGGGAATCGAGCCCCGCCGTCGCCGCCAGCAGAAGATCCGAAGCCCAGCCGCCGCCCTCTACTCTCAGCAGCACGGCAAACGCGGTCTGGCGCGCAGGCGCGATGGTCATTTCATGGGCAGGGTAACAGATGTGAGCTGCGCAGCCGTAGCGCCGGCGGTCTTTGCCGTCGGTGATTTTGGCGTTTCTTTAATTGCCTGTGTTCTTCGATTGCCCCAAAAGACACCGGCGGCGAAGACCGCCGGCGTTACAGCTGCATTCTTGACAACGTCACCACTTCTCTCCATAATAAGTTATCTTAGTAAGGAGTCTCGGTATGGCGCGCCAGGACGCATTACAGGGGTCGCTCCCGCTGCTGGTACTGAAAATTCTCGCCCGTCGCGGGCCGCTCCACGGCTACGGCATTGCCGTCCAGATCGAGGCCATGTCGGAAGACATTCTGCGGGTGGAAGAAGGCTCGCTCTATCCTGCGCTGCATCGCATGGAGGAAGCCGGCTGGATCAAGGCGAAGTGGGCCACCACGCAAAGCAATCGCCGCGCGCGGGCATATGAGATCACCGCCGCCGGGCGTAAGCAACTGGAAGGCGAAGAAAGCCGCTGGCGCTCGATCACGGCGGCGATCGACATTGTCCTGGAGCGCGCTTAGGCGCCGGCGGCCGGAGGCCAACAGGATACAAGCCCGATTCGGCGTGGCCATATGAAGTTTCTCATTCCCTGCTTCCTCGCAGCCCTTTCCGCAAACGCGGCAGACTGGCAGCGGCATGTCTTCACTCCCAAGGGCGATTCATTCGACACGCCGGCGCCTCACTCGCTGGCGTATTTCACGCGCGATCCTTTCCTGCGGGACGACGGGGACGACTTCTGCACCTCCTGCACTCCGGCGGACAAGGCCACCGTGCATACCCGTCACAGGTTCCGCACCGAGCTCAAGAAAATCGGCGATCTGCACAGGTTCGCGATCTACGATCTGTTCTATCGCTTTGACGACCATGTCGACACCGGCGAGATCGACTGGAAGTCGATTCTGGTTGAGGTCTCGCCGGGACAGTTCCGCGAGATTTATCACCTGCAGCCAACCGCCGCGGAGATCAAGCCGTCAATCTTCTCGAAAGCCGGCGCCGAGGAAATCCTGGTGACGCGCGATCAGATCCCCGGCACCGGCAACCACTTTTACGAAGATTATTTCTGGTTCCAACCAGACGGCGCGGTTCGGATCGACCCCGGCCCCATCCACGAAGCGGTCCAGTCGGTGTTGCCGGACGGTTACGGCGTTTGGAAGGGCGGCGGTCTGGATCTGGAATCGTTGACATATCACTCATCGGTCTGGAAGACCGGGGATGCCAACTGCTGCCCGAGCGGCGGATCGGTGGACGTAAAGTTTCGACTGAGCGCCGGCCGGATCGTCGTCACCAGCAAACACTTCGACCCGGCCGGCCAGCCGCCGGGCTGAGCGGAAATACGGTCTTTGTCTCACGGGAGGAACTCATGTCCTGGCTATCGCGATTGACGAACGCCTTCCGGCCCGACCGGCTGGACGCAGAACTCGAAGAGGAGCTTCACTTTCATCTCGAGGCTCGCGCTCAGGAAGCTGTCCGCCGCGGCACGAATCCAGACGAGGCCGCCCGCGCGGCGCGGCCCCGGCTGGGCAATGAGTTGCACACCCGCGAGACCAGTCACGATGCGAGGCTGACCCCGTGGCTGGAATCGCTGCTCAAGGACGCGCGCTTCGGCTCCCGCATGCTGCGCAAGGACAGCGCCGTGACCATGGCAGCACTGGCGTCGCTGGCGCTGGCGATCGGCGCCTCAACGGCTGCCTTCGCGCTGGTCGACGCCCTGCTCCTCCGGCCGCTGCCGGTGTACCAACCCGAGAGGCTGATCCAGCTGACCACCCGGGACGAAAGCGAAGAAGCCGAAAACGACAGCTTCAACTATCCCCTCTTCGAGCGCTGCCGCGAAGCCGCGCGCGGGAAACTGGATCTGTTCGTCATCAGCGGCCAGTCTCCGCGGACGGTTGTGTTCAGCAAGGGGCGAGAGGAGAAGGTCCGGCTGCAGTACACTTCGGGCAACGCTTTGCCGGCTCTCGGCATCCGGCCGGCATTGGGCCGCATCCTGATGCCGGGCGACGATATCCACCCCGGCGCGCACCCGGTGGCCGTGGCCAGCTACAACCTCTGGCTGCGGCGTTTCGGCGGCAGCCCTTCGGTGTTGGGACAGTGGTTCACCATGGGAACTCGGCAGTTTCAGATCGTCGGTGTGACCGAGAAGGGTTTTACGGGTGTCGAGCCGGGCATCGGCACCGACCTCTGGGCGCCGGCAATGATGTATCCGAACGCAAAAGTCTTTGCCAGCCCGAACAACTTCTGGTTTAGCGTCCTGGGAACGTTGAAACCGGGCGCCACGGTAGAAGCGGTCCGCCCGGTTTTGCAAGGGGTCTATACCAACTTCCTCCGCGAGCGCCTCGCGGACTTCCGGTCGGACCAGCCACGCACTGTGATCGATCGCTTCCTGCGCGGCCGCCTGCACGTGCAGCCCGCCCCAAACGGCCCGTCTCGCTTGCGGGAAACGTTCGCGCGGCCGCTGTGGATCCTGGCGACCGTAGCCGGCCTGCTCCTGCTGATCGCCTGCTCCAACCTGGCGAACCTCTTCACGGCACGGGCGATGGCGCGCGAGCGGGAGATGGCGCTGCGGATCTCCATCGGCGCCGGCCGCGGCCGCCTGATTCGCCAGCTGCTGGTGGAAGGCGCGATGCTGGCCGGCATGGCGACCCTGCTGGCGGCGCTGTTCGCGGCGATTGCCGCGCCTTCCATCGTCGGCCTGCTGGGCACGTCGGGTAGCCAGGCATACCTCGATCTCCGGCCGGATTGGCGCATGCTGGCGTTTCTACTGGTGGCGTGCACAACAGCCACGCTCCTTTTCGCCCTGTTGCCGGCCCTGCGCGCGTCCGGCCTTTCGCCGCACGAGGCACTCAAATCCGGCGGCAGCAAGCAATCGGCCCGGACCGATGCGCTCAAGCCCATGGTGGCGGCTCAAATCGCATTCAGCTTCGTTGTGCTGTTCGTGAGCGGCCTGCTGCTGCAGTCGTTCCGCCAGCTGACGCACGTCGATCTGGGCTTTGACCGGAACGGGCCCATCCTCATCGACCTGGCTTCCTCGGAGCCTGACCCATTCGCGGCGATGAAGAGGCCGGGTGCCCAGATCGCAGCTTTGCAGCTGCTCGACCGTATCCGCGAGCTTCCCGGCGTGCGGAATGCCGCGCTGTGCGAGTTCGGATTCTTCTCGCACTCCTGGATGACACAGGAAGTACGCATCCCCGGCCGTGCGCCAGACAGCACAGAGGTCAACTACATCCCCATCTCGCCGGGGTTCTTCGAAACCATGGGCGTGCGGCTTCTCGAAGGCCGGTCCTTCGCGCCATCCGATGTCACTCCAACGTCCTCCGCGGTGGTGGTGAACCAGGCGTTCGCGCGCCATTACTACCCCGGCGAAGATGCACTGGGCAAGCGCTTCGCGACTCCCAATGGCACGCCGAACATCCCGCAGGACATCATTGGCGTGGTCAAGGATGTTCGGTTGCAGAGTGTCCGCGATCCGGCTCCGCTCACCGTGTTCGAGCCGGTGCGCTGGCCTTACGGAACGCTGGCGGTGCGCCCGGAGGGCGATCCCTGGAGAGTAGTGCCGCTGGTGCGGCAGCAAATCCGCAGCTTCGGCCATTCCGCGCGCGCCACCAGCGTGACTCTGCAATCCACGCTGGTGGATGACGCGCTGGTGCGCGAGCGCTTGCTGGCGTTGCTGGCCGGCTTCTTCGCGCTGGCGGCGCTGGCGCTGGCGGGCGTAGGTCTGTACGGCGTGCTCAGCTACTCGGTGGTGCGGCGGACCAAGGAGATCGGCATCCGTATGGCGCTCGGCGCCAGGCAGGCGTCGGTCGTCCGGCTGGTGATTCGCGAGATTGTCGCCGTCGCCGCCGCGGGCCTGATGGCCGGTCTTCTGCTCGGCCGGCTGCTGGCTCACCCCGTGGAGAAACTGCTTTACGAGGTGAAGCCGGGCGACTTCTGGAGCCTGGCTTTGCCGCTGGCCGCACTCCTGGCTGCCGCCGCGCTGGCCGCATTCCGCCCCGCCCTGCGCGCAGCGGCGGTTGAGCCCGCCGTCGCCTTGCGAAATGAGTAAACCGCACGCCGCCTGCGGCCGGTTGGCAATCGGCCCGCAGGCTACCAACCTGCCCCATGAGCTCGTCTCCGCTAACGCATACAATGTCCCTATGTCCACCCGGCGAGAACTACTCAAGTCCATATCGCTGATCGCGGCACTGCCCGCCACCCGGCTGGCGGCGCGGCAACTCCAGGCCGTGGGCGTGCAGCTCTATACGGTTCGGACGGTGCTGCCGCAAAAGCCCGCTGAGACGCTGCGCGCCATCGAGGCCATCGGCTACCGCGAGATCGAGCCGACGTACGGCGGTCTCGACGGGCTCTGGCCGCACATCCAGGCCACTCACTTGAAGGCGGTGAGCGTTCATCTGGACAACACTCTGATGAATGCCGGAAAGGAGGACGATCTGGCGCGGGCCATCGATCAGGTGAAGGCTTGGGGCATCGGCTACGCCGTCTTTCCCTACCTGCCTCCAGCCGAACGCGGCGGGTTGGACAAAATCCGCGCCCTCGCCGACAAGCTGAACCGGGCCGGCGAGAAGTGCCGCGCCGCCGGCATTGGCTTCTGTTATCACAACCACGCATTCGAATTCGAGCCGATGGAGGGCACCACAGGGTTTGAGGTGATGATCGACCGCCTGGACCCGAAGCTCTGCGGCTTTGAAATGGATTGCTTCTGGGTGAGCGTCGCTGGTCGAGATCCGGCGGCGCTGCTGCAGAAGCTTACCGGCCGCGTGCCGCTGGTGCACCTGAAGGACAAGGCGCCGGGCACGCCGGTGATGTTTAAGGAATCGGTGGACCGCGCCGCGTTCAAAGAAGTTGGCAGCGGGGTGCTGGACTGGCCGGCCATCTTGCGCGCCGCCGCAGCGGCTGGCGTCCAGCACTATTTTGTCGAGCAGGATCAGACCCCCGGCGACCCAGTGGAAAGCCTGCGCCAAAGCTTCGGGTACCTGTCCAAGCTCCAGTATTGAAACTTATGCGCGGACGCCCTCGTCCGCGCCGGACCGCGGCGCGATCGCCACTTCCCTGCGCCGAGCAATCGCAAGTTTTAACACTTTATTATGCGGCCGCTCCGGGCGAGCTTTCGACGGCCAGTGTAGACTTACCCAATAGGAGGTTTCCCCGTGCGCACTCTGGCCGCTATTTTCATGCTTACCGGCTTTCCTGTGCTGCAGGCGCAACCGGGCTCGCTTCCGGGTTGCGAGACCCTTCCCGAGGTGCAGGGCGTCATCCACGAGAAGCTATCCGGCAAGGCCCTCCAGGACATAAAGTTCGTAGACCAGGTGGCGGTCAAGGGCCAGGTGCTCGGCGATCTGATTGCGCGGTATCCACGCGAACTGGCTCCCTACCGCCAGATGATCCAATTTACGCGCTGGGAGGATTTTGAGCGTTACCCAACCCTGACAGAGCAATACGTCAAGCAGGCCGACCAGCACCCGGATGATGCGCTAGCCCTCTATCTGGCAGCCCTGGTGCTCAACGACACCGATACGCCGCGCAGCATTCACTTGCTGGAACAAGCCGCGGCCAAGGCGCCGGGCTTCGCCTGGCCTGCCCTTGCACTCACCGACATTTATTCCACGGGCAAGCTGGCGGACAAGAAGAAAGCGTCCGCGGAAATCACGGCGTTCTTCACTGCGTGCCCGTCGTCTACCGACCCTGGGGCGCAACGGAACCTGAGCCGCGCTGGTGGCGTCGAATTGCAGGCGAAAGTGGCCGCGGCCTTGCGCGCGCGTCTTGCCGATGAGACTGAGCCGAGGCGGCTGCGGGATTACGCGGTACTGTGGGGCCTGGAGTTCCGCAGCCGCCCGCCGCAGGAACACGACGCATTGCGTAAGCAGGTCGCTGAGGACCTGAAGCGGCTCGAACCAATGAACCCGAAACCAGACGCGCGGTGGCTGGCCTTCCTCAAGGACGGCTACAAGCAGAGCGGCGCGCCTGCAGAAACGGTTACCGCCATCGAGAACCACATCACCCAGGGATTCCCGCATTCCGAAGAGGCGGCCGGCATCGCGTACGACCGGTGGAAGAAGGCGCACAAGGAGCCTGAAGACCAGAAAGATGCCGCCGCGTGGAAGGCATACAATGCCGAACGATACGCCGCTTACCGGGATTGGATTGCCCAATTCACCGACGACCGGTACATCGTCCACATTGCCTGGTTCAACACAATTTACGACGATCCGGACATCTCGCAGAAAGACGGTTTGCGCGCGCTGGATGACTACCTGACCGAATCCACGGTCTACAATCAGCCCGGAGCCTGGGACTATCTGCGAGCGGCGACTTTCCTGCTCGACCACAAATGGGAGCCGGAGCGCGCCCTGGAGTTGACGGGGCAGGCCAGGAAGTGGGTCGTGATCGAGCGCGAACTGGAACGGTCCGACAATCTTAGCGCCGATGACCTCAAAGACAACCAGCAGCAGGAGGCTTTAATGGACCAGTCCCTGGTGGGAATGGCGCTGCGCGCGGCCAGGTTGGCCGGCAAGCCGGCCGAAGCCGAGGCGCTGAAAGCGACGATCGAAGGTGCCGTGCCGGGCGACGTGAAAGTGGAGTCGGGCTACTGGCTGAATCGGGCCCGCCTGGCCGCCGTAGAGGGCCGCAAAGCCGACGCGCTCACCTTTTATCAGCAGGCGCTTTACACGCGCCAGACCACTCCCGGCCCCTACCATGGGCGCGTAAAGGACGATCTCATGGATGAGGCCGCCGCGGTATGGAAGGAGTCGGGCGGCACCGAGGTTGCCTGGAATGTCTGGAAGACGCCGCCCGCCGGCAAACCGCAGGAGTTGGCGGAAGGCCGCTGGGAGAAGGCCACCAAGACGATGCCGCCCTTCGAGCTCGCAGACCTTTCGGGGAAGATCTGGCGCGTGAAAAACCTCGAAGGGAAATCCGTGCTGATCAACGTCTGGGCCACCTGGTGCGGGCCCTGTAATGCGGAGCTGCCCAAGCTCGATAAGCTTTACCAGTCGGTGAAAGACAAGCCGGATCTCCAGATCGTCACGCTCAACATCGACGAGGATCTTGGCCTGGTTGCCCCCTTTATGAAGGACAAGGGCTTCACCTTCCCTGTGCTGCCGGCTTACAGCTTCGTGCTGTCGCTGCTCGATTCGGTGGCCATTCCGCAGAACTGGATTCTGGACCCAAAGGGCGTCTGGCGCTTGACGCAGCTGGGCTATGACGCCTCCGATGCCCAGTGGGCCGACACCATGATCGGCAAGCTACAGTCTGTGAAAACGAATTAGCCGCGCTTTGGCCGCTGGTCCGGCTCATTCGCGGCCTGAAATCCCAACACAAGAACCAGGCCGACGAAGGCGTCGGCCGCAGACCTGGGGTTTGCCCCACAGGACGGCCTGGTTCCTTTCGCCGCTATTATAGAGGCTGATGAAGCTCCTTCTCTGGCTGGCGCTGGCGGCCGCCGCGCTGGCGGCGCAGAACTTTTCCGGCGGGCCGGCGATCGATAAGGCGATTGACGAAGCCATCACTCAGGGACGGATGCCCGGCGCGGTGCTTCTGATCGGCCACGACGGGCAGACCATCTACACGAAGGCCTACGGCAGGCGCGCCACGGTTCCGGCAGCGGAAACGATGACGGCCGATACCGTTTTCGACCTCGCCTCGCTCACCAAAGTGATCGCCACCACCACCGCTCTGATGCAGTTGTTCGAGCAGGGTAAGTTCCGGCTGAATGACAAGGTCACGGATTACATCCCGGAGTTTCAAGGCGGCAACAGCGGCATCACGCTGCGCAACCTGTTCACGCATTTCTCCGGCCTCAAGCCCGACGTGCCGCTCTCCACACCCTGGAGCGGCTATCAGGCCGGCATCCAACTCGCCTGCACGGATCCCCCGGATGGGCCGCCCGGCGCGCGCTTCGTTTACAGCGATATCAACTTTATCCTCCTCGGCGAGCTGGTGCACCGGTTGAGCGGCCAGATGCTCTCCGATTACGCGCGCGACCATATCTTCGTCCCGCTGGGCATGAAGGATACAATGTTCCAGCCGCCGGCCGCACTGGTGCCGCGCATCGCGCCCACCGAGCGCGTGGCCAAGGACGGCCTGCCGCTGCGCGGCGTGGTGCATGATCCCACGGCCCGCAACATGGGCGGCGTGGCCGGTCACGCCGGCGTCTTTTCGACTACCCAGGACCTGGCTCGCTTCGCGCAGATGATTCTCAACGGCGGCGAACTGGACGGCGTGCGCATCGTCAGCGCGGCCACCATCCAGAAATTCACCGAACCACAGTCGCCGCCCGATCAGCCGATTCTGCGCGGCCTCGGCTGGGACATCGATTCGCCATACTCCGGAAACCGCGGCGAGTTGTTCCCTGTCGGCTCGTTCGGCCACACGGGTTTCACCGGCACCTCTCTGTGGATCGATCCAGCCAGCCAGACGTACGTCATTCTCCTCGCCAACAGCGTGCATCCGGCCGGGCATCCCTCGCTCACCGCGCTTCGATCGAAGGTCGCCACCATCACCGCCGCGGCGGTCGGGATTCAAACGCGCGGGCTGACACTCACCGGCTACAGCGAAACGTTCACAGGCGCTGGCGTGCATCGCGAGGTGGCGCGCAATGCCTCCACCCGCAGCGGGCTCGATGTGCTGGCCGAGCAGAATTTTCAGCCGCTGCAGGGAAAGCGCGTGGGCCTGATCACCAATCAGACCGGCGTGGACCGGCTGGGCCGCCGCAATGTCGATCTGATGCGGCAGGCGGGCGTCACCGTGGCTGCGCTGTTCTCTCCCGAGCATGGCTTCGGCGGCAGCGCGGACCAGGCCAACATCGGCGGCGCGACAGACCCCCTCACCGGCATCCGCATATTGAGCCTCTACGGCGCCACCCAGCGTCCGACGCCGGAAATGCTGCGCGGCATCGATGCGCTGGTTTTCGATGCACAGGATATCGGCGCGCGGTTCTGGACCTACGAAACGACCCTCTTTTACGCCCTGGAGGCCGCCGCCAAAGCCGGCATTCCGTTCTACGTGCTGGACCGGCCTAACCCCATCACGGGAACGCACGTCGAAGGGCCACTGCTGGACGCCAGCCACACTTCGTTCGTCGGGTATGTGCCCGGCCTGCCGGTCCGTCACGGGCTGACGATGGGAGAGTTGGCGCGCTTCGTGAACGGCGAAAAGAAGATTGGCGCGGCATTGACGGTGATACCGCTGGACGACTGGCGGCGCGGCGACTGGTTCGACTTCACCAACCTGCCCTGGATCACTCCATCGCCCAATATGCGCAGCCTGAACGCCGCCGCGCTTTACCCGGGCGTCGCTTTGCTGGAAGCGGCGAAGAACTATTCGGTGGGCCGCGGCACGGATTCGCCATTCGAACAGGTGGGCGCGGATTTCATCGGCGGCCGCGAGCTGGCGGCGTGGCTAAACTCGCGCCAGATCCCCGGCGTGCGCGCCTATCCCACCAGCTTCACGCCGGCGGATTCGAACTTCCGCGGGGTTCGCATTGAAGGCGTGCGATTCGTGGTGACGAATCGCGAGCTGCTCGATTCCACACGGCTCGGACTGGAACTTGCCGCGGGGCTGGAGAAATTCTATCCAGGCAAGATCGACTTCCGTGTTTGCGGCGGCCTGATCGGCAGCGACGATGTCATCCACCGCCTGGCCGCCGGCGAGGAGGCGCGGACCATCCAGCAAAGCTTCACGGACGCAGTGGCCGACTTCGTGCAGTCGCGGGAAAAGTATCTGCTTTACCGGTGAGGATTTCGAGCCTCCGTCTACCGTGTCTTCCGAGCCCGCGCGGCCGGAGGGGTAAGGTCCAGCCTGAACTTGAGCCAATCGATCTTGCCGTAGTTCTTGCCTTCGATTTCCTTCTCAGCCGGGCTCACTTTCGAATCCAGAATTGTAAACCTGCCTTTGCCCAGCGGTGAACTGCCGAGTTTCGCCGTGGCCTCGTCGATTTCCTGCTGCGAGTGCGTATAACCCCAGAGGACGATTTCCAGCCGACGGCTTTCGGTCTGATAGTCCCGGCAACTCACCACGAATGAGAATTCGCGCGATTCATTTCCACCACGGCCTGTTGCGCGGTGATCCCGTAGCTGGCGTCCACATGCAGCGCATTATAGTTTCGATACGGCGCGTTGACCACAGAAGCCCAGTCTCCCGGCTTGTCGCATGGGGCCATGGGGAGGATTTCGATCGTCCATCCCTCCTGGGAGGGCCGCAAGAGGAAGACCAGGCCCGCACCGATCTCCTTGCGATACTCCTGGCCGCGGGAGACCTCGCCCGTCAGGTGGGGCACGAAATCCTGCGCCCATCCGCCCGGCGCAAACAGAAGCAGAGCGGCAATTGCGTAACGCATCCAAGCTGATCATCGCTGAACCCGATTGGGAACTCAAGCAAAGCCTCTGCCAGGCGGAGGCATCGAAGAAATGTCGAGATGACTCTCGACACAGCAGGCAGGACTGCCCGCGCCACGCCAGGCTTTGAAAATCTCATCCAGCGGCTTGTGAAAGTTTTTCTACCGCTGGCTGGCTTCGCCGGCTTGCACGCGGCGATTGAATTCGGCTGACTGGCGGCGCGGGATGGTCAACGACTGCCAGCCCGCATGGTTGAAATGCTTAGCCAGCAGCACGATCTGCCCGCAATGGTAGGCGTAGTGAGCCACCTGGCGATTGATGGCCTGCATGACGGAATGGGCCTCGCCGCGAATCATCACGGTGCGTTGCAGATCCTGTTCACCAAGCGGCTCCAGGGCGCCGAATAAGCACTGCCAGCCCGCCTCCCATGCGGCGAGCAACGCTTCGCGCGTGGCCGGAGGGTCGGTGAATTCCGTGTCGCGCTGGCGGTCCGGCTTCTCGCCGTCGCTGGTCAGGAAGTCCGTCCACCGCGACCGCATGTTACCGGCCATGTGCTTCACAATCATGGCGATCGAATTCATCTCGCCGTCCAACACGGCCAGGAGCTGTTCGTCGGTCGTTTGGGCCATGGCTCGCTCCGCCAGGTTCTTGTAGTAGCGGAATACGCCGAGCGCATCCTTCAGATACGAAGTCGTGAACTCCAGGGCCATAGATCTATCCTTGCGAAGTGCGGCCCATCAGGTTCTCCCGCGCTCCCTGGTTCGCAGCCAGGTCGATGCAGGTCCACGCCATGGCGAGCGCACCGTCTTCCAGCGCCTTGTCCGCATCCGGCGTGACGCAGTGCGCGGCGAATTCGGGCTGGTGGTTGACGGCAGGGAGGGAGTTGATGCCGATCATGGGATGGATGGATGGCATGGCCAGAGACACGTTCCCCATGTCGGTGGAGCCGGTAGGCCGCGTTTCCCATTCGCCGAGATTCGGGAACGGCCGCCCCAGCGCCTCCGAGTTCGCGCGGTAAAACGCCGCCATCACGCCGTCGTGCCGCATCTCGGCGTAGGGCTTGTCGCCGCCGGTGATGGCGATGGCCGCGCCTGTAGCCAGGGCGCCGGCCTCAAAGCAGCGGTACACCCTGGGCCGCAATTCGGCGAGCTGCTCCAGGGTTTCGGAACGGATGATGTACCGCGCCGCGGTGTGTGCCGGGATCACGTTGGGCGCGGCGCCGCCGTTGGTCACAATGCCATGGATGCGATCCGTGGAGCGGATATGCTGACGCAGCAGGCCCAGCGCCGTTTGCGCGATAGTGAGCGCATCGGCCGCGTTCACGCCCAGCTCCGGAAAAGCCGAGGCATGGGACTCCTTGCCGGTGCAGTGAACCTCGAACATGGAAGCGGCGATGATTTTGGCGCGGAGCATATCAAAGGGCGCGGGGTGCACCATCATGGAGGCGTGAATGCCGGCAAAAGCGCCGCGCTCCAGCAGCAGGATCTTGCCGCTGGCGTTCCCCACCTCCTCGGCCGGCGTGCCGATCACGCTGACGGTGAGGCCCGCTTCGTCCGCGACTCTAGCCGCGGCCAGTGCCGCGCCCACCGCGGAGGCGGCGATGATGTTATGGCCGCAGGCGTGGCCGATCCCGGGAAGGCTGTCGTACTCGGCGCAAATGCCGATGTGCAGCGGGCCGGATCCGGCGCGGGCGCGGAAGGCCGTGGGAAGGCCGCAAAGATTCTTCTCTACCGCGAAGCCGCCGTCGGCCAGCGCCTCGCAGAGCCAGGCGGAGGACTGTTCCTCCTCAAAGCCCAGCTCGGGGTGAGCGTGGATGCGGTGGCTGAGATCGATCAATCCATGCCGGGCCGCGCCGAAACGCTCGCGCGCCGCGGATTTCAGATCCATCACCGGAGTGCCCCCTCTCGCACTTCCCGCGTCCGGCAGCCAGCATAACACGCAGATCCGGGCGGCCGGTTCCCTCCGGTGCCGGAACGCGCTACACCCGTTCCACGCGGTCCATCTCCAGAAACTCCTGGATGTGAGGATGCTTGGATTTCGCCAGCCCGTCGACCGGTCCGAAGTAAATCACGCCGCCTTCAAACAGGAAAACCACCTGGTCCGCCACCTTATACATCAGGTCCAGATCGTGCGTCACTACCACCGACGTGAGCTTGAGCTGGTGTTTGAGACGCAGCATCATGGTGGCCAGGTGGTCGGACATGATGGGATCGACCATGGTGGTGGGCTCGTCGTAGAGAATGCATTGCGGCTGCGCCGCGATCGCGCGGGCGATAGCTACCGCCCGCTTGTAGCCGGTGGACAGGTCGGCGGGGTAGGCGTCGCGCGCTTCGGCGATATCCACCATTTTCAACAAGCCGTTGACCACATCCTCCTTGTTCTGTTCGTCGTAGTCCTGGCGCAGTTCGAGCGAGAAGAGCACATTCTCAGCCACCGTCAGGGAATCGAACAGCGCGCCCGACTGGAAGACCATCGTTACCTTCTTGCGGATGCGGCGCAGTTCGGTCTCATCCATCTCAGTGATATCTTCATGAGCCACTATCACTTGACCTTGGTCCGGCTTCAGGAAACCCATGATGTGCGAGAGGGTTACGGACTTGCCTACACCGCTGCGGCCGATGATGGCCACGGTTTCGCCCGCGTTCACGTAGAAATTGCTGTCAACTAAAACCGGCTGGTCGAACGTCTTATAGACGTGGCGGAACTCGACGTAATGCGGGTGCAGTTCGCTGGTCACCGGTTGGCCCATTCCTCCGCGGTATTTACATTCTGAAAATGTGTAATTTCGGTCACAGGGAGAACTGTCACGCGAGCGCCCTCCAAGGCGGTGGCGACTTTGCGCACGCCGCTTCCAAAGGCAGCCCCGAGAACGGCGAGCGAGTGGCGATGGTAAACCGCGCACAGGGGTTCCAGCAGTCCGGACGGTCCGGCCGGAACCAGGGCGCCACAGCCGGAATCCGCGGCAGCTTCGAGCAAGCGGGTCAGGAATGGAGTCGACAGGCGCGGCATGTCGCAGGCAACAATCAGGTTCCAGTCGGCCGTCGTATTCTGGAGCGCGGTCAGGATTCCTCCCAGCGGCCCCTCGCCCGGATAGAGATCCTCAATCACCGGGTAGCCCACGACCGCGTGGCGTTGAGCGCTTCCCACCAGGGATGCGCTGCCCGCCGCCTGCGTCACCAGGCGCGCCACAAATCCGGCCAGCGATCCGCCCTGGAACGGCAGCAGCGCCTTGTCGCGCCCCATGCGGCTGCTGAGGCCGCCTGTCAGCACGAATCCGGCCCTGCTCACAGGGAAATGATACCATTGGAAATAAGCGCTTCACGAGAGCGCTTTTTTGTTTTATACTGAGAGGTCAAAACATATTGCGGCGGTTTTGTTTTATTCTGTGTTTGGTACCGGCGGTGACGGCAATGGCCGAGTCGCCGGCGCCAGCCGCCGCGGAACGCATGGTCAGCGTGGTGAACACGGACCAGCGGACAGGGAGACTGGTGAGAAGCGTGGTGGTGACAACCAGGCGCGACGCACAGGCCGGCGGGCCGGCGGATCCGGTTCCGGCAGCCAGCGCCAAGCCCGCGCCGATGTCGCCGGCGGCGATCGCGGCAGTGGTCGAGCGGGCTGCCTCCCAGCACTCGCTGCCCCCGCAGCTGATTCACTCCGTCATCAAGGTGGAAAGCAATTATGATGCGGCCGCGGTGTCGCCCAAGGGAGCGCTCGGCCTGATGCAGCTGATTCCGGCGACGGCGCGCCGCTTCGGCGTGTCCAACGTCTTCGACGCAGCCGACAACATCCAGGGCGGCGCCCGCTACCTGCGGTATCTGCTGGACCTTTATGGCGGCGACTACCCGCTGGCCCTGGCGGCGTATAACGCCGGCGAAGGCGCCGTGGCGAAGTACGGCAACACCGTCCCGCCCTATCCGGAAACACAGAATTACCTGAAATTGGTGGCGCGCCAGCTGCGCGCAGCCGCTCCGGCCGCCCCGGCAAAAACGCCCGCGCACGAGGCCACGACCCCGGCGGTCAAGCCTGACGATACGACACACGTGCTGGCAGTGGTTGGTGAAGATGGCGTTTTGCGGTACGTTTCGCGGTAATCGCAGACCGGCATGAAGCGTTTCGCCGTACTCTCGGTCCTCTCGTGCACCCTGGGGGCGCAGCCCGGAAGTGTGCCCGCAGCCGCGGTGACCGCGGTACGCCACTGGTCTTTGGGCGATGTCACCCGCGTCGCGGTCGAAGTCACCGGCGATTTCCACTACCGCTGGGACCGGCTGCACAATCCGGAGCGCATCTACTTCGATATCGTGGACGCGCGCTATGCCCTGGGCGGCCGCTACCGTGCGGAAGACGTTACGGATCCGGTGGTGAAGCGCATTCGCGTGGCGGAGACCAATCCCGGAACCACGCGCGTGGTGATTGACCTGGCCGGCGAAATTCATGTAACCACCACGCAACTCGCCAATCCGGGCCGGCTGATGATCGAACTCCGCAGCGCCTCTGCGCCGGCCGCGATGACTCTTACCAGGCTGTCGGTTCCCGACCGGGAGACGACGAAGCCGGACCTGCCCAAGCCGCCGCCCACCATCCGCGCCGTAGCTGTAGCGCATAGCCCCGCCGAGCCGGTAACGCACAGCACCGAGGCGATTCATTTGCCAGAGGCAAGGACGGTCAGGGTTGCAGCAGCGATCGAGCCGCCGAAAACCCTGGTTGCCCCAACGCCTGTCCTTCCCGACGCGCCGCCACTGGCCAAACCCGCAGATTCCGCCGTGCCCCTGGCTCCCGCTCTGAAGGACGCCGTGAAGCTGGCCGATACGCTCCCGCTCGAGGTAGGCAAAGCCGCGCACCGCACCGCCAGCGGCGAGACTTCCCTGATCCGCGCCCTGGGACTCAAGTTAAACCGGGTGGTGATCGATCCAGGCCACGGCGGCCACGACCAGGGCACGGAAGGCGTGAAAGGTCTGCTGGAAAAGGACCTGGTTCTGGATGTCGCGCTGCGCGCCGGCAGCCTGATCCAGGACCGCCTGCGCGCCGAGGTGATCTACACCCGCTCCACCGACGTATACGTTCCGCTGGAGAGCCGCACCGCGCTGGCCAATGAAAAGAAGGCGGACCTGTTCATTTCGATCCACGCCAATGCGTCTTCCGCGCCCAAGGTCTCCGGCGCCGAAACCTATTACCTGAATTTTACCGACGCCAGGGACGCCCTGTCGGTGGCTTCGCGCGAAAACGCCAGTTCCATGGAGAGCATTTCGGAACTGCACGACCTGATCCAGAGGATCACCCTGCACGACAAAGCGGAAGAATCCAAGGATCTGGCCGCGAAGATTCAAACGTCCCTGTTCGGGCTGTACGTGCGCAACTTCCCGACCGAGCATGATCGCGGGGTGCGCCGCGCCCCGTTCGTGGTGCTGATCGGCGCCACAATGCCCTCCGTGCTGGCCGAAATCGGTTTTCTCAGCAACCCGAAAGAGGAAGTGATGCTGCGCAGGCCGGATTACCGGCAAAAGGTCGCTGAGGCGCTGGTCCGCGGGGTGGAGCGTTACGCCGAGGGATTGAGCCATTTTCAGGTGGCTCAAAACAAGTAAGCAGGCCGGCGCCTTCCTCAGTTATGCGCGTGCTCGCGTTCCGACACGTTCCTCACGAGCATCTTGGCCGGATTGAACCCGAGCTGGTGCGCCGCGGCATCGGCATCGACTACGCGGACCTTTACCTCTCCGCCGCGCTCGATCCCGACCCTGCCCTCTACGACGGCCTGATTTTCATGGGCGGGCCCATGTCGGTCAACGAGGGGCTGCCTTACCTGGACCGGGAAGCAGATTGGATTGCGCAGGCAGTGAAGGCGCGCCGCCCCGTGCTCGGGGTGTGCCTGGGCGCGCAGTTGATCGCCAAGGCCCTCGGCGCCCGCGTGTATCCGGGCCGGGCCAAAGAGATCGGCTGGTTCGACGTCGATTTCACCCACGAGACTGCCGGCGACGCCTTGTTCTCGGGCGCGGGCCCGCGGGAAACCGTATTCCAGTGGCACGGCGAAACTTTCGACTTGCCGCCGGGCGCCCGCTGGCTGGCTTCCTCAGCCGCTTGCGCATACCAGGCCTTTAGCGCCGGCTCCGGCACTTACGCGCTTCAGTTTCACCTGGAGGTTACCCCCGAGATGATCGCCGATTGGTGCTACCAGGACTCTCATTGCGGAGATCTGCGGGAAGTGACGGCGCCGATTGATCCGGAATTGAACGCGCCGCGTTTGGCGGTGCTAGCGAAGCAGATATTCGGGCGCTGGTGCGATTCACTTTCAATTCAATCACCCCACCCTTAGGCAGTACGAACTCCCATATGCGGGTATTGTGGCCCGCGCGCAGCCGTGTACAGAATAGTATTTAGAGCCCAATCAGATCGTTTGCGTTGTGAGACAGCAAATGCCGGAGAAGATCCCTCCAGGATGCGTGTTGGTGGTGGAAGACCCGCTGATCCGGAAGTTCGTTAGCGGCATCCTCAAGCGCGAGGGCCATTCGGTGGTCGAAGCCGGATTGGAGGAAGCCCAGCGCACTTTGCGGAGCCACAGTGCTGTCTCCCTGCTCATCACCAACGTGCCTGCATACTTCCTCGAATTCGCGGAAACGGTTCCGCTCATCTACATGGCGTCGTCTCCGGATCCCGCCCTGGCCGGCCAGTTCCGCAGTTGCCGCACGCTGGGAAAGCCGTTTCTCGCCTCCGACTTGGCGGCGGACGCCGCCGAACTGACGCAGCAATCCGCTTGACGCGCCGGCTGCACCCGGGGGTATCCTCGATACGCCGCTATAATCGAAGCAGTGGATCTGGAAAAAACACTACTGCGTAAGGTTGGCGAGGCCATCCATCGCTTCCGGATGATTCGCGATGGGGACCGGGTGGCGGTGGCGCTGTCGGGCGGCAAGGATTCCGCCACGCTGCTGGAAGCGCTGCTGCTGCTCGCCAAGCGCGCTCCCATCGAGTTCTCCGTCTGCGCGTTCACCGTGGAGCAGGGCAAGTTTCTGCGCCCCATTGAGCCGCTGGGCGAGTACTTGCGCGAGCGCGGCGTGGCATGGACGTACTTCCGCGACGCGCCGTCGCTCCAGCTGCTCGAGGACCAGCCCGAACACGGCTGCGATCTCTGCAGCCGCTACCGCCGGCGCGCGGTGTACCAGATCGCCCGCGAATTGAACGCCAACGTGATCGCGCTCGGCCACACGGCCGACGATTTCTGCGAATCGCTGCTGCGCAACACGATGTTCACGGGGAGGCTAAGCGCCCTGCCGCCGGTTACCTGGTCGCGCGAGCGCGATTTCCGGCTGATTCGGCCGCTGGTGTTCGTCAGCGAAGACATCACGCGAGCCTACGCCGAGTCGCTCGGGGTCCCGGTGATACCGTGCGGCTGTTCGCAGCGGACCGGCACGGTGCGGCGCTCGCTGCGCGACCTGTTCGCCAGCCTCGAACGGGAGCATCCCCACCTGAAGGAGAACATTCTTTCCGCCATGGGGAACATCGAGACCGGGCGGCTGCTCGACACTCGTTATCTCAAGCTGGATGGTGACAGCGAAGAAGATGCTGGCGCTGAGCTGTTTCCCATCGTTATCGAATCGTAACCCAATATTGACCTGATTGTTGCAATGCGATTAAGATGGGCTTCTCCTCGTTCCATCTTGCTATGAGACTCCTTCCCCGTGAAGAGAAGTTCTACGGCCTGTTTCTGAAACAGGCGGATATCATTTCCGAGGCGGCGCGCCTGCTGCTGGAAGGGGTACGCGCCGGCAATTCGCGGCTGGCGGCGTTTGCCATGGAAATCAACGTCCTGGAGCACCGCGGCGACGAAGTCATCCACGAAATCTTCACCCGGCTCAACCAGACGTTCATCACGCCGCTCGATCCGGAAGACATTCACAACATCTCTTCGTCGCTGGACAACGTGCTGGACGGCATGGAAGATACGTCGCACCGGCTGTTGTCGTACCACATCGACCCGATTCCGCCGACTATGATCACGCTGGCAGAAATTGTGAAGAGCTGCGCCAAGTCGATGCACAGCGCGTTCGAGGCGCTGGAAGCCGGCAAGCCCGTGATGGAGCACTGCATCGAGATCAATCGCCTGGAGAACGAGGGCGACCTGATCGGCCGCGGCGCGGTGGCCGACCTGTTCAACAAAGAGAAGGACCCCATTCTGTTGATCAAGCTCAAAGAGGTCTACGACTTCTTCGAAGAGACCATCGACAATTGCGAGGATGTGGCCGACGTGCTGCAGAATGTCGTGGTCAAGAACAGCTGACCATGGGAGCCGTTGAACTGGCTGTCCTGATCATCGGCATCGCGCTGGTCTTCGACTATATCAACGGCTTCCACGATGCTGCCAACTCCATCGCCACCATCGTATCCACGCGTGTGCTTTCTCCTGGGCAAGCCGTGCTGTGGGCCGCGTTTTTCAATTTCGTGGCGGCGTTCCTTTTCGGCACGGCCGTGGCGAGGACAGTGGGCAAAGGGTTCGTCAACCTGGACCTGGTGACGCCCTACGTCATCATGGCCGGTCTGGCGGGCGCCATTCTCTGGGACCTGACGACCTGGTGGCTCGCGCTGCCCACTAGTTCGTCGCACGCGCTGATCGGCGGTTACGCGGGCGCGGCGGTGGCGCATGCCGGGCTGGTGCGCGGCCTTCGCCACAGCTTCGAGGGGCTGATCGCCGGTCAATGGAGCCTGACCATCGTTTTCATTTTCGCCGCGCCGCTGATCGGGCTTGTATCCGCCTATTTGTTGATGATCGGAGTTTACTGGCTGTTTCGTCACGCCACTCCGCGCAAGATGGATTTCTATTTCCGCAAGCTCCAGTTACTCTCGGCGGCTTCCTTCAGCCTCTCGCACGGCTCCAACGACGCGCAGAAGACGATGGGGATCATCACCGGCGTGCTGGTGGCTTCCGGTTTCCAGAAGGGCTTCGAGATTCCCGTGTGGGTCATTATGGCCGCGGGCACCGCCATCGGCCTGGGAACCTTGAGTGGTGGCTGGAGAATTGTGCACACGATGGGAGCACGCCTCACGCGCCTCAAACCGCGCAGCGGATTCTGCGCCGAAACCGGCGCGGCCGGCGCGGTGCTGCTGGCCACCAGCCTCGGGTTGCCGGTTTCCACCACTCACGCCATTGCGGGGGCGATCGCCGGCGTCGGCAGCATTCAGCGTCTCAAGGCAGTGCGTTGGGGAATCGCCACCAACATCATGTGGGCGTGGGTGCTCACGATTCCGATGGCGGCGCTGATCGCCTGGGTTGCATTCAATCTGCTGCACCTGGCGATCGGGGTGTAGTCTATCGCGAGAGTTCTGCGCCGGGCCGGGCATGCCCGGCCTACGGGTTGGACAGGCATGGGGCCGCCGCCACGCGCCTTGTTATTTCAGCCTTCCGACCACGTCGGGGACATGCATGTGCATGCATGTCATAATGTAGGATGCGGACCACCATTGAAATGAACCCGGAGCATCGCGCGCGCCTCCTGGAGTTGGCCTCGCAGCGAGGTGAGAAGGGCTTTTCGGCGGTAGTCGGAGAGGCGCTCGAATTCTACCTCGAGGCGCGCAGCCGGCGGACGAAAGCGATCCGTCGCGCTCTCACGCTCAAAGGAACCATGAAAACGGCGGAAGCTGAAGGGCTGCGTGCCCGGACCCGGAACATCCGGGCGAACTGGCGATGATCATCGCCGATACAGACGTCCTCATCGATTACCTGGCTGGGAAAGGCGAGACCGATAGCGTCGAACGGTTGCTTCGCCAGGGCGCACTCAGGACAACCGTGATCACCCGCTTCGAGCTTCTTTCGGGCGCCAAGAATGCAAAGCAGCTCGCACGCTGCAACTACTCGACGCGGTGCCGTCGCTCGGGCTGGACGACGCGGCTGCCGACGCTGCGAGCGAGATTCGCAGATCCCTGGAACGATCAGGAAATCCGATCGGGATGGCGGACAGTTTGATTGCCGGTATCGTGACCAGCAGCGCCGGCACCCTGCTGACCAGAAATCGTCGTCACTTCGAGCGGGTTCCGGGCTTGCGGCTCGCCTAAAGTGCGGACCAACCTTCAAACCGCGTAATAAGTGATTTCGCGGCGTTCGATATTGGACCGTTGCAGATTTGGGTTCGGTTCGAGGCGTGACCAAATCACGCGCTCCGTCCAGTTTCCCTGGCCATCGTACCGATACTCCATGCGAGAATGCTGCACGCTGGAACGCTCCGAAGCCGTCTTCAGACTCCCCTGCTCATCCATCTGCAATTCCCGGGAATTTTGCTCCGTTGTCTGCTCGACCGTGTTACCGTGCTCATCGTAGAGAAAGGTATCGTGTGTCTCGGAGATGCTCCCCAGTCGAGTCGTCCGGCCTGTAAGACGGCCATCACGGTCGTAGACATAGTTGGTACGGGATATTGCGCGGGCAGGGCCAAAAAGGGTACCGAAGACGCCCGCAACGCGCGCGGCGCCGTCCGGCGAGGCATCCTTCAGGCGCTTTTGAAGGTCCGGCCAGGGAGCCTGGTCACCGCTGCAGAGTTCTTCGCTAAGCAGTTTCCCATCGGCCCGCCTCTCAAAAGTGACCCGCCGCACAAGGATATGTTGCGCATCGGGGAAGAGGGCCTCTTCCGACAGCCCGGTGTCGCCATAGTTCACGGTCATTGTCGTTGCGCCCGGTGCGCCGTATCCCAACTCCGTTCCCTCTATGACAGTCATCCACGGCTGTCCGGATATCGCTGGAGGGAGAAAGCATACCTTCGTTTTGCGGCCGCGGCTGTCATAACTGCACACCTCGGATTCGCGCTGATTGCCTTCGGGATCTACCTGGAGGGTCCGTAGAAGCCGCCCGGCGTCGTCATACGAATAGAGAATTCTGCCGGCAGGTTCGTCTTCGTTCCGGAATTGCGTCTCAGTGAGCCGGCCGGCTTGGTCGTAGACGAACTTCGATTGCAGCACCGATCCGTCCGGGTTGTGGTGCTCGCTTTCCAGAATCTTCCCATCAGGATGGAACACCGCCACGGCGAAGGAGCGACTCGGCTGCCATTCCTCCCGATTGAGGTCCCATTCGGCAGTCGCGATTCTGGCGCTGTGAACGGGGCCCAGAAGCTTCCACTTCGCAAGGTCGCTCACTGGCAACAACCTCCTTCCGTGCGCCCGGGCCGGGGCCTTCCATTACAGTCGCAGCTTGAAGGACTCGCCCAGGTAGATGCGCTTGACTTCGGGATCGCGTTCCAGGGCTTCGGGGCTGCCGCCGCGGAAAATACGGCCTTCGTCAATGATGTAGGCGCGATCGGTCACCATCAGCGTCTCGCGCACCTGGTGATCGGTGATCAGGATGCCGATACCGGCGCGCTTGAGGTCGAAGATGATGCGCTGCAACTCGAGCACCTGGATGGGATCGATGCCGGAGAACGGCTCATCCAGCAGCAGGAATTTCGGGCTGATCACCAGCGACCGGGCGATCTCCACCCGGCGCCGCTCGCCGCCAGAGAGCATGTACCCCTGGCTGCGGCGCACCTTTTCCAGGCCCAACTGTTCAATCAAGAGGTCCATCCGTTCGCGGCGCTCGCGCCCGGAGAGCGAGAGCGTTTCGAGGATGGCCATCAGGTTCTCTTCTACCGTGAGCTTGCGGAAGACCGAAGCTTCCTGCGGAAGGTAGCTAATGCCGCGGCGCGCCCGCTGGTACATGGGCAGGCCGGTAATATCCTCCTCATCCAGAAGGATGCGGCCGGAATCCGGCGTGATCAGGCCCACGATCATGTAGAACGTGGTGGTCTTGCCGGCGCCGTTCTGGCCCAGCAGGCCGACAACTTCGCCCTGCTGCAGATGAACCGTGACGTCGTCCACCACCCGGCGGCCCCGATACGCTTTGGAAATCTCCGAGGTCTCGAGCTTGCTGACGTTGCCGCTATTTTCTTCTGCGGGTGATAAAGGTCTGGACAGGCCGATCGGAAGCCCCATCTATCAGCAGCCTATCATCGTTGGAGAAGTAGGTCAATTTCGTGCCCTCGGTGGAGTGCCCTGTGTCATCTACCAGGCGCGGCTTGCCGCCAGTGAGAATCACCTTCTGCTCGTCGGTGAAATACTCGGTGTGTTCGGCGGTGGCGATGCGGGGACCGTTGACCGTGTTCGCGACCACCCGCACGCCGCCATCGGCGAAAGCCTTCTCGAGACGGGAATCGGCGTTGGAGTCCGCGAGGAAGGCGTGCAATTCGCGGCTGGTGATATGCATGCCCGGCCGCGCCATGTCCACGCCGCCGGTGTAGATGGCCAGGCGGTCGGTGTCGGTGTAGACCAGGCGCGGGGCGCGGACCACGGTGAGAACCGGCATGGCCGTTTTCTTCTTTTCCTCGTCTTTGGGCTCTTCCCACAAGCTGCTGACCACGTTATGGTCC